>JANTFM010000349.1 GCA_024763475.1 Acidobacteriota bacterium
CGTGAGCTTGGCATCGCGCGCGGGACACTCTACCGAAAGCTCAGCAAATATGGCCTCACCAGACCGTCGGACTAGCGTACTCCTTGTGCTGCTCGTGCTGGCCCTGTCGGCTCTTCCGGCAGCCGGCGGCCGGTTGCCGGTACAGACCTACACCACCGCCGACGGACTGCCCAGTGACCGGATCGTCGATCTCCTCGAGGATACTCACGGTTTCCTCTGGGTGGCCACGAGCGGCGGGCTCGCTCGCTTCGACGGGTACACCTTCACCGGCTATGGCCCCGAGTCCGGCCTGCCCGATCGCGCGATCTACGACCTGTTCCTGACCCGCGGTGGAGAGCTCTGGGTCGCCTCGGAGGGCGGCCTCTTCCATTTCGTGCATGGCGCGCCAGCCGGCGGCAGCAGCAACACTCGACGACGGCTCTTCGAACAGGTGTCGTTCCCGACCTCTTCCACGGGATCGGCCGTGCTCACCATGGCGGAGGGAGTCGACGGAAAGCTCTACTGCGCGAGCCCGGACGCTGTCTTCGAGATCGAGCGGGACGAGGACGAGTGGACGGCGCAGCCACGCGAACTCCGGCTGACGGAAGGCACGACGCGGCTGCCATCGATCCGGCGCGTCGCCGTCGATGGGCGAGGCACGATCTGGCTGGGGACTTCGAGGGGTCTTTACCGACGCACCCTCGACGGCGCGACCGACTGCGTAACCGTCGGCTTCGAGCTGCCGAGCGACAACATCATCAGCCTCCTGCTCGACGGGGACCGGCTGCTGCTCGGTACGAGCGCAGGTCTCGTCCAGGTCGCCACGACCGGCAGGCCCCAGCCACGGCTTGTCTTCAGCGCCACGGGGGAGATCGCCGCATCCTTCGTTTTTTCCCTCGCGACAGGCCCCTCCGGAAGCGTGTGGACCGGCACAGGCTCGGGGTTGAATGAACTGGCCCTCGAGCGTGGACACGATGCCACGCTGCAGGCCAGCTACGCCCGACCGGAGGGTCTTCCCGACCACCACGTCACCGCCCTCGCGTGGGACCGCAGCGGCGGGCTGTGGGTCGGAGGAGAGTCCGGCGGACTCAGCCGGATCGACGTCACGGGCATCGTCTCCTACGACGAGCGGGATGGGATCCGCCATCCCCGGATCGCTGCCGTTTTCGAGACCCTCGCAGGGGAACTCTGCGTCATCAGCGGCACCGTCATACACCGCTTTGACGGTCAGCGCTTCGAGCAGATCCAGCCGCAGCGGCCGCCTGGCTTCGAGAAGCCCGGCTGGGGCTGGAATCAGCTCTACCTGCAGGATCAGCGGGGGGAGTGGTGGATCCCTTCGCGGAACGGATTGCTCCGCTACCCGGCCGTGACGGATCTTGCAGATCTGGCGCACACCACGCCCAAGGCGGTCTACACCACCGCCGACGGGCTTAGCGGCAACAGCATCTTCCGGCTCTACGAAGACCGGCAGCAGGATATCTGGATCAGCTCGATCGACATCCGTCCCCTCACCCTCACTCGCTGGCGGCGCGCATCGCGCACGTTCCAGGTCTTCGGCCCCGAGGACGGGATCCCGGTCGCATCGCCCACGGCGTTTGCCGAGGATCGCGCCGGGAACCTCTGGATCGGCTTCTACAAGGAACGGCACCTGATCCGCTACCGGAACGACACCTTCGAACGGATCGAATTCCCGGCGAGCGTGCCGGTCTGCATGGTTCGGGATCTCCTCCTCGACGACCAGGGGCGGCTGTGGGTGGCAACCAACAGGGGCGGCGTGATCCGAATCGACGATCCGGTGGCCAAGCATCCCACGATGCGGGTCTACGATGCTTCAACCGGGCTTTCGACGAATGCCACGGCGGCTCTCACCGAAGACGCCTACGGCTCGATCTACGTCGGCACCTTTCGTGGCCTCGACCGGCTCGACCCGGCGTCAGGCTGCGTCACCCACCTGTCGACCAAGGACGGACTCGCCAATAGCTCGGTCAACGTGGCCTACCGGGACCATGACGACCAGCTCTGGTTCGGCACTCTGCTGGGGGTTTCGCGTCTCTCCCCGGTCCTGCCGGCTCCCCATCCGGTGCCTCCCGTGCTGCTGACGGGAGTGATGGTTTCCGGCGTGCCGCACCCGGTCGACGAACTCGGGCAACGCGAGATTCCGGAGTTCGTGATCCCCCCCGGCCGCAGCCAGATCCAGATCGACTACAGCGCGCTTTCCCTCGCAGGGGCCAGGAGCATCCGTTACCAGTACTACCTGAAGGGCAGCGACCGGGAGTGGAGTGCGCCAACAACTCTTCGCCGCGTCCACTACGCCGGCCTCGCCCCCGGTCGTTACCAGTTCCAGGCCCGCGCCGTCGCGCCCGAGGGCTCCTCCCGCCCGAGTCCGGCAACGGCCACCTTCGTCATCCTCGAGCCGCTCTGGCGGCGAAGCTGGTTCCTCGTCCTCTCGGGGCTGGTGTTGTCCCTCGGAATCGTGGCCGCACACCGCTATCGAACGACCTCTCTGCGAGCACGGGAACGGGAACTCGCACAGCGGGTCGCCGAACAGACCGCCGATCTGCGCCAGGCCGAGGAACGGCTCCTCGACGCCAATCGCACCCTCGAGCAGCGTGTCGAAGAGGGGATCGGCGCCCTGCGAGAGGCGGAGCGGATGGCGGCCTACGGCCGGCTCGTCGCAGGCGTCGCCCACGAGGTGCGGCACCCGATCTTCGCGCTGCAAGCCGCGTCCCACGTACTGACGCGGCGGCTCGTGGGGCGGGAGGATCTGGAAGTCCAGCTGCAGACCCTCGAACTCGGGACTCGCCGCATGGGGCAGCTGATGGACGACCTGCTGGAATTCGCCCGGCCCCAGGCCTTGCTGCCAGCACCGGCCGAACCCGCCAAGATGCTCGCCGAGGCCGCCGCCATCTACCGGGCGGAACATGGCGACTCCAAGCTGCAGCCGACCGTCGAGATCCCCGACAAGCTGACGGGCGCGGTGCTCGACCAGGCCCGCATCGTTCAGGTGCTGGTGAACCTGATGGAGAACGCGCACAAGCATGCCAAGGGGGCAACCCGGTTGCTGCTGCGAGCCGCGCTCGAACCCGCTCCCGCCGCCGAGAGAGGGCCGTGGTTGTTGCTTCTCGTAAGCGATGACGGCGCCGGGATCGGCGCCGAGCACCTGCCGCACTTGTTCGAACCCTTCTATACAACCGGCAAGGGGACCGGCCTCGGACTCGCCATCGTGCAGCGGATCGTCAATGACCACGGCGGCACGATCACCGTCGCTTCCGATCGCAGCCTCGGCACGTCGTTCTTCATCCACCTGCCGTTTGGCGGCCCATCACAGTAGCCCGGCTGCAGATCGGCACGAGTCTTGCGGGTGATGCCTGGCATGCACAGCAAGTCTCTCCTGTTCGTGGACGACGATCCCGTGCTGCGCTCGAGCCTGCCTCCCGCGCTTGAGTCCGCAGAGCTCTCCGTCGAGACCGCTGCCAGTCTCGAGCAGGCGCAGGCTCTTCTGGAGCAACGTCACTTCGATCTGGTGATCACCGACCTCCGCCTCTCCGGCTCCCAAGCCACTGAGGGGATGGAGCTGATCCGTTGGCTCCGGCTCCGCAGCCCGGAGCAACTCGTGGTGCTGATCACCGCCTTCGGCTCTCGCGAGATCGAGCATCGTGCCCGTCGTCTCGGCGCCGCCGACTACTGGCAGAAATCGATCCCGATCCCGGAGATTCTCCTTCGCCTGCGAGCCCTCGGTCTTCCCGCCGGCTGATCACGCGAGAGCCTGGCGTGTTCAATCCCGAGAAACACCGTGTCCCGAAGCGAGACACGCACCGCTACGGACCGAGCCGGGTTTGTTGCCTCCAGCCCCGTAACTCCCACGGACAGATAAAAGTAGATCGAAGTGGGGGATTCGGAACGAAAGTTGCGATCACCTCTGCAAGCGCGGCCGGTGGACAAGCACCGGCCCCGGTACTTCGCGAGAGGAGTCAGCCATGCTGCCCATGCGGCCGATCGTCGTCGCCGCCCTGTCTCTTACCCTAGCTGTTAGCACCATCTTCGCCGGCGACCCCCCCGACAGCTGCAGAGATGGTCACAACGGCTGCGATTTGCAATCGAACCTGCTGGTCTTTGCCGAAGGGGATGGAAGCTACGAGATTGTCGCGGAGATCACCGCCTGCGAGAGCTGCGAAGACTCCGCCGTCGGCTTCACCCTTCAGGGCGACGCAATCATCAACTGGGGTCCGTACGACCCGGGTCTTGGCACGGATTGCACCTTCGAGAACGCCCAGACCTAC
>JANTFM010000350.1 GCA_024763475.1 Acidobacteriota bacterium
GCTTGCGTTTGCACCCCTGCCTTCGGCAGCCGCGCTTCGCGCGACCGGACCGGCCTCGCTCCGCTCGGGCTGGTCCCTACAGGCTGGTCCCTACAGGTTGGTCCCTACAGGCTGGTCCCTACAGGCTGGTCCCTACGCATTCCAGCCTTAACTTAATTGCATTGGGGCTAGCTGTGCTGTGAGCAGGTTGTCTTACCGGGGCGGGCCGGATGGCGGCAACGTGTGCCCCGTCGCGTCGTAGCCTGGCAGCGTCCGTCGTCAGCGGGTTGCTGGGCGAGGGAGTCGCGTCGGCGATCCGGTAAGAACGCGAGGCCGATCACGGCGAGGCAGGCGGTGGCGATCAGTGTGCTGGGGATCAGGGTGAGCATTCTCATGGCAGGTCACCTGTGGCGTTATCCCGACACGCCAAGCATCTCGCCCGGCTCGGGGACGAAGGAATCCATCAGGGCGACGCCGTGGCGGATACCATAGAGTTTCCACACGGCGGAAGAGAAAGTGTCGGGCAGGTAGCGCCCCCACATGACGATGGGCAGCGTCTCGATCGTGGCGGTGGGTGAGATCGCAAGCCGGAGCAGGTATTCGATCAGGAATGACGCGTTGCGTGCGATCCGCCCCCGGTACTCGACCGTGGAGCGTTGCGCGATGATGCGTTCCTCGTGGATGGAGTGGCCGAACTCCGATTCGATGAGTTCTTCCATCGTCGTGAGGATGATCTCGACGCGGAAGGTGCGTGCGCCACTCTCAACGTACGAGGGGAAGTCCCGCGCCAGAGTCTCCGGATCCAGACCCCGGCCGCCCGCGAAACACCAGTTGCGATGGTGCATACGGTCGATGATCGCACCGGCGGGCGGAAGCTCGAGATCGACGAGCAAGTTCGTGTCGTTGTAGCGCCCGCGATGGACTTCGCGTTCGACGATGGCTGCCCCTGGGTGAGCCTCAATCGCCTGCTCGATCCGAGCCAACTCCTCTTCAGTTCCGATGAACTTGCAGCCCATCACGTCGTCGATGCGCATCTGGTCGGACTCGAAGGAGATCTCGCGGTCCCGGAAGAGCTGAGAGACGATCTGTTCCGCGGCGTTGAAGTCCTCCTGCATGGCAGCGTTCGACGAGCGCAGCTGGTCGAATGTGACGCCCGCGGCGCGAGCTCTTCCCTCGGCTAGCATGCGAGCGCGATTCCGGATCGTGCTGGCCAGGGAATCGGCGACCCTCCGCGAGCATTTTTCCGCCACGCGTCGGATCCGCTTGACGCGGATCATGCCGAGGATTCGCCCGTCGTCCCTGCAGCCGAGCAGAATGTCCGTGGGAGTCTTCGGGAAGAACTCCTCCGGGCACTTCCTGTATTGATCGAAGAGCATCGCTGCGCGTGGGGACGGAGAGGGACAGGTCGCGATGATCCTGTCTCTAAGTTGGTCCTTGAGAATCAGACGCCGGAAACTTGCCGTGCTGATTCGGGCGTTGGCGTGAATGTCCTGCAGGAAGGAGCGGATGGTCGGGCCGGTGATCAGGTTCTCGAAGCTGAGAAGCTCGGTGACAAAGCGGCCATCATCGGCTTCGAGGCGGTTTGCGAACCAGCGTTTCGCCAGTTCGAACAAACGCTCGCGGTGAATCAGTCCCGTCAGGTACATCGTTTCTGTGCTCCACGTGGGGAGCCATGATATCAGCTGTTTGCCACTCCCCGCTGTTCAGAGGGGACAACGAGGTTTCTTCCAAGGCCCTTGGCCCGATAGAGCGCCTCGTCGGTCCTGCGGATGAGCGTTGCGGCAGCTTCGCCGGGCAGCGAAGATCCCACGCCGACGCTAACACTCACTTCGATGAGCCCGTGTCCTTGGGACATCATGAAGGGACGTCCCGCCACCGATTCGCGCAGCCTCTCCGCGACGATGAGCGCGTGTTCCGCATCGCACTCGGGCAGCAGGATCGCGAACTCCTCTCCGCCGTAGCGGGCGACGATGTCCTGCATGCGCACGGTGCTGACCATGCGGGAGGCGATCTCCTTGAGGACGGAGTCTCCCTCAGGATGCCCGTAGCTGTCGTTGATCACCTTGAAGTGGTCGACGTCGACGAGAGCCAGCGACAGGTCGCTCTTGGTGCGTTCCTTGCGGGCGAGTTCCTCCTCCAGGCGGTGATCGAATTCCCGCCGGTTTCGGACGCCCGTCAACGGATCCCGCAGTGCGGCGTCAGCGAGGATCTGTCGTTGACTGACAGCGCCGATCGCCGGCGGCAAGATGGAGCGTATCGCCTCGAGGAGGTCCTGCTCCGTCTTCCAGAGCAGGTCGATGCGGTCGGTGCCCGTCAGGAACACGACGCCGCCGGGATTCGCCCGGAATCGCAGGCAGCCGAGCACGTTTCCTGCCGAGTACGCTACCTCGAAAGGCGCGCTGTTCGAGTCGACTGCGGGAGCGCGCGCCAGGGCCGCGGTGACCTGCTCACGGGTTGGCGCGCTGCGAAGTTCCCGGACGCCTTCGGAAACATAGGAAAGCGCACCATTCTCGGGGTAGGCCTGGATCCAGAAAAGGGGTAGCTCGGCCAAGGAGCCCAGGATTTCTTCCACTTCCTTCCACAGGTCCGGATAGCTCTCTGCTTCGAGCATGCGGGAGGCGATCTGCAAGAGGAGCGTGCGGTGCACGAAGCGAATGGTCAGCAGTTGATGATCGTGGGAGAGCTGCTGGTAGCGGGTTTCCAGCTCTTCCAGTTTCGTAGCTTGATCCTCTGGCACTCCCACCTGGCCTCCCGGAACGGACGCAGGAAGAGGCGGCCCAATCCGGTCGCCTCCGTGCAGCCCTCTCCTAATAGATAGCTGTCAATCCTCCCGCTGTCACGTCTGCTCGCTCTGGGGGGCTGCGGGGTCCGCGATCGGGGCTGCAGGGGTCGCCGCCGGAAGGCTCCGTCTTCGATTGCCACCCCGCGTGAGGAAAAAGAGTCCGATAGCCGGCCAGTCCACGGCGACCACGAGCAGCAGGTGGGTCATGATGCCGAGAATCAGCCCGAAAACACCGAAGAAGAGCGGCAGAATCGTTAGGAGTGCAAAGGGGAGGAACCCGAGACAGATCGCGCCGAGCAGGGACATCTGCCGGTTGAAGCCCCTTCCGACACGATCCCCATAGTAGTGGAACAGGCCCGCCCGGCCGACCATCTTCACGATCTTCTCCCCGATAACGAGCAAGAAGACCAGCGGGATGCCGATGACCGACAGCACCAGGATGATATTCACGACGACCAGGAGCACTTCAACGAGAAAGCCGATCAGCAGCGCGAGCGGGAAGCTCGCGGGCGCCTCCTCGCTAATCGTCACCACCTGCCGCGGCGCTACGGCTGCGATCAACAGCAGGAACAGGAACATGATCAGCAGCTGTCCACTCTTGAACCAGGCGATGAGACTCGAGATCGCGGCGAAAGGACGTCCCTTGCCGATGATCGGATAGGGCAGGGGGACATTGACCCGCTGATCTCCGTGCAGGAAGGCGCCGGCGTCGCTCACGGGCCCGCCGATCGTGATGAACTCGCCTTCGATCACCGCGCCCTCATCCAGCGTGACCTGCGAGAGAAGCGCGACGACCTGCCCCTCGACCGTCCCTGACAGGTGAAGGGATCCGCCGATGACAACGACCTGGTCGTCTACGTGCCCGTCGATACTGGCGTCACCACCGATGCAGACGACTTGGCCTTGCACATACTGATCCTCGTCGATGTGTACGTTGCCGAGGATGGAGACCTGCTCGTTGAGATAGCGCCAGGCAGGGGGTCGTGGAACTGCTGGTTTCTCGATCGAATCGCTCGGAACGGCGGGTTCCGGCGTTTCTTGCGCGAGAGCCGCTGGAAAGGCGCAGAGGGCGATCACCCATGCCAGGCCCAGCAGGAAGAGATAGTGCATTGTCTGGCGTGCCATCGTGTCACTCCTTCCCCACACGGATCGGGGGGGCGTTCAGAAAATCCCGCAGGATAAGGAAACTCATCGTGCCCGCTGCGCTCAGAGCGATCAGGATGAGCGCGAGGGTCGACGAGGGGGCCACCCAGCTCAGCGCGCGACCCAGCCCGTCCATGGCTCCGAGGAGGAGCGGCTGCATGCCACGAGCGAGCCCCGCGAGCATGCGAAGGGCTGCGCTGCCGAGGCCGGGAAGAACCCCGAGGGGGGTCGCGAGCTCACGGAGAGCTCCGAGGCCTGTCCGAACCCCCGGGAGCAGGACAAGGGAGAGTGCGAGCAATGCTGCAGGGAGCGCGGCAGCT
>JANTFM010000351.1 GCA_024763475.1 Acidobacteriota bacterium
CGATTGGGTTGTGCTCCCAGGGGGGTCCGCCACGGGCGAGTACAAGCCGGATCCCGGGGCTGGTCTCGTCGACATGAGCGAGGAAAGCCCGGGGCGCTGCCGCGCGCGTTGCGAGGGACACTGTTGTGGACTCCTGGGTCCCGGAGAGCGAGCTTGCGACCCATGCAGAGGCCTCGCAGGATCCGGCGCATCCCTCGTCCAGCTGCCCGTCGAAGTCGTTGTCGCGCCCATCGCAGAGTTCGGCAGCGTCGGGATAGCTCTCCGGGTTGCCGTCGTCTTCGTCGCCGTCGCACCAACTCACGGAGTCGCCGTCATCATCCCTGCAGCAGTCGAGGAGGCGAAGGTGAAGCAGGCGGGGGGCGACGAACTCGTCTTCCTCGCGCAGGAAGGCAGGGCGGGCGCCGCCCCAGACCAGGGTACCTCTCGAGTAGGGCCGGCTGCTGGCGGGGAAGGATCGGGTCGTTCCCAGGGGAATGCCTTCGGGACTCAGACGGTCCAGGTAGAGTTCGTAGCCCGGATCGTCACCGCCGACCCAGGCGAGCAGGTACTCCTCGCCGGTCCAGGTGATCGAGGGATCGTGGGCGTAGTGTTGGCCCGAGGAGATGAGAGTCTCGGGGCCGAGCAGCACGCGGCCAGGACTCACGCGGTTGACGTAGATCTCTTCCTCGCCGGGTTTCCGCCGGTCGAACCAGGCCAGTGCGAAACGGCCGTCGCCATAGACCAGGGAGGGGAGTCCTGCCCCGTTTCCTACCACGATATCGAGGGCTGGCCCGGTCGGTACCCCCATCAGATCGCTCTCGGCGTAGCGGATGGCGCCGTGGCCGTCCGAGTAGGCATAGCCGATCAGATCCCCTGCGATCGCAAGTGAGACGCGGCCCGCTCCCGACGGGTCGTCGCAGGTGATACAGCTCTCATCATCGAGGAGAGTTCCCTCCGGGGTGACGCGACGCATGTGGATCCGGGAGTTGTACCAGGACCACGCCAGCACGAACGCCTCACCATCCCAGGCGATCGAGGGGCGCTGACCGTCCTGGCTGGGGCTGCTCACCTGAAGCGGGTTGACGCTCAGGGCACCCGTGGCATCGACGAAGGCGAAGAAGATGCGGGGGAGTCCGAAGTCCTCTGAGGACCATGCGATGCCATAGCCGGTCGGCGACCACGCGATGACGGGCTCACTTTCTGCGGGGCCCATGACGCTGACCGGAAGCGGGGCTCCGAGGGGCCGGCCCGAGGGACCGAGCCTGCGGAACATGACTTGGCTGTCGAAGCCGTCCAGAACGGACCAGGTGGCGCCGTAGCCGTTCCCGTCCCAAGTCAGGCTGCGGTCCTTTCCCGTAGCGGCATCGGCATCTGCCGGGTTGATGAGTTGTTCCGGACCGGCGGCTCTTGCGTCGATGCACTCTCGCGGGCAGCCTTCATCCACGCTGCCGTCCCGATCCTCGTCCCGGCCATCACACAGTTCGACCTGCAGGTCCTGCGCGGGCGTGGCCGGCACGATGGCCCAGACGGGGAGCAGAACCGCGACAAGGACGGCGAGTCGCGATACTTTAGCGAGTCGTTCGGAGGTCTTCACCGTTTCCAAGTACGGCGATTCCGTGCAGGAGGCAAGAAAATGCAGCCCGAAAGAGGGTCCGCAGCGGCGTCTCGCGGGACGCGTCCGGTCCAGCCGGGGCGTTGGTTACGCCGGGTCTGCACGCTGAATCCGGGCAGTGGACTCCCGCGTCACGAGGACTTGGATGCCGGTCTCCTCCTCCACCTGGCGCGGGTTCACCGTCTCGAGAGTGTGGCCGGCGCGCGTGTTGCTGCTCTTTCAGGGCGTCACCCCGCGTGGATGAGGCATCTTGTCGCCGCCTGGCGTCGCAACCTGGGCGACCAGGCCCTCTTCCGGCAGGTGATGGCCGAGATCTCCGGCGAGGCTGCGGCCCGGGGGCTTCCCGTACTGGCGCTCAAAGGGGCCGATTTGGCGCAGCGGGTCTACGGGCCCGGTGAGCGCTCGAGCAACGATCTCGATCTGCTCGTTCCCCCCGAGCGCCTCGCCGAGATGGAGTCGCTTCTCGGGACGGTGGGTTTCCGTTGCGATCACAGGGAGCCTCTCAATGCGCGGAAGCACTGGTTCGCGTCGACCTATCGCCTGATCGATCGGCCGCGAGTTCAGGTGGACCTGCACTGGGGCCTCGGTACGCCCGGGCGCGTCCATTGGGATCTTCCCGCCCTCTTTGAGCGTGCGGAGGACGTCCCCGGCTGCGAGGGCCTGCTGCGGATGGAAGTCCACGACCTGCTCGTCTACCTGGCCCTCCATGCGGTGGCCTTCCACGGAGCCGCCGGACGCTGGGTCTGGTGGCTGGATCTGCATCGTCTCGTGACCGCGGGCGAGATCGGTCGCTCCGAACTCGTCTCCCGTGCACGAGACGTGGGTGGAAGCGTCTCACTGGGGGCTGGTCTCGAACGCGCTCGAGAGCTCTTCGCCCCGGCGGCTTCGTCATTGCTCAAGACGGGATGGCGATCCCGCGTGATCACCCGCCTTGGCAGGCGGCTGGAGGATCGTTCGGCCGGTCGTGCGGGCCGTTGGCTCGTTGCGGCCCTCGCCGTGGACCAGCCGGCAAACCTGGGCCGCATCGCCCTGGGTGTCTGTCGCCGATTGTACTGACTCTACCCGGGAGAGCCTCGAAGGAGCGGTCTGCCGGAACGTTAGTGCCCCACCACGGATCTCCGTTGCCTGTTTCGGCAAGTCATCGGTGGCTCCGGCAAGGCGGGCCGACGACGGGGCACCGGGAGTCTGCGTAGGAGGCCCAACGCCGCCAGGGGCGTCGAGGATCGGCGAAAGATCTGACGGAGTTCCTGTCAGGATGTCTCGCGGCGCAGGTGTGCTTTCAGCCGGTCCTCGATGAGCTTGTGCTCGTCCGTTCCGCCCTTGTCCCAGGCCTCGCGCCGGACGGAGGCCAGTTCGCAGCGCCAGGTATTGGCTTCGAAGAAGTCGCCGTCCTCAAACAGCGAGTCCAGCGAGCAGCGGCCGCAGAAGGAGGCCTGCTCACAGGGCGAGCAGGTGGGGAGGTCCCCGAAGGTGATATTGCGCAGCCGCATGAGGAGGGGAGATCCCTCCCAGACCTCACGGAAGGACTGACGGCGAAGATCGCCTGCCGGGGGAAAGCGCTGGGTGCAGGGGTAGACCAGGCCCCGCGCGGAGATCAATGCCACGCGCCGACCGGTCGCACAGATCGGTTTTCCAGGCGCCATCGTCCCGACGGCCTCAGGAGCGACGGCCTGTCCGAGGTGGGGATCCACGCAGAAACCCATCAGGGCCTTGCGGTCCATGCGCTCGCTGATGGGAGCATCGTCCAGGTCGTAGCGTGCGAGCAGGACCGGGTCGAAGCGATAGTCCGCCCCGATCTCGCGGGCGAAGGCCGCGACTCCCGAAGGAGCGTCCTTGAGCTTCGCCATGACCGGCGCCTTGAGCACGACGGGGATGCCTCGCTCGCACATACGGCGTGCCGCCCAGGTGGTCTTCTGCCAGCTGCCCTTGGTGCGGGTCACGCCATCGTGGGCTGCTGCATCCATCGAGTACAGCGACATTTCGACGCCGGTCACGCCGGCTTCGGCGATGGCCTCGATGTGCTCGTCGGTGATCAGGGTTCCGTTGGTGAAGAGGCGGAGCGCAAAGCCCTGTTTTCTCGCGAAAGCGATCAGGGAGAGCGTGTCCTTGCGGGTGAAGATCTCCCCGCCGGTGAAGGTGAGGAAGAGGGTTCCGAGGGCTCTGAGCTCGCCGAGAATTCGCTCGATTTCTGCGGTCTCCAGCTCGTCCTCGAGGTCCCCCAGGTCGACGTAGCAGTGGTGACAGTCTTCGTTGCAGCGATTCGTCAATTCGAAGAGGATGGAGAGCGGGACGAGCTCCTCGGCCGCGTTCTCCAGCATCTGAACCAGCCCTCTGCCATGAGTCATGCACCGCTCCCTTCCTCTGCTATCTTTAAAGTGGAATGTGAGTTCCACATTGCCGGAGCCGGAGTCTAATACGACTTTCCGCTGGGGGAAAGGGAAGCCCGGATTATGCATGAAGCTTCGAGTCGAAACGGCGTAGATGTACGCTGGCGTGCCCGCAGGTCGGCTCAAACAGCTGAGGTGTACCTGTAGGGTACTCCGCAGGCTGTTTGAGCCGAGTACGGGTGCGAGGGCCCGAAAGGGCCCGGCCAGTGTGCAGATACGCTGTTTCGGC
>JANTFM010000352.1 GCA_024763475.1 Acidobacteriota bacterium
AGTCGACTTCTGCTGTACTGCTTTTTGCCTCACGAGCCCAGTAATACAAATCGGGGCCTTGCGACGCAAGCATCTCCTGGCCGACGAATTGCTCTGCCATATCCCCCTCATGAATTTTCAGGAGCTCGGCCTTGCGGTACTCGAAATCGAGCGGCAGCCCGCGCAGGTGCTGCATCAGGCCGATATCCACCATCACCGCTTTGAATCGTCTAGTTGAAGCGGCGGCTCCCAGGGGAAGACCGGTTGAAGCAGCGGCTCCCAGGGGAAGACCGGACCGGTTCGCCGCTCGAACCCTGGTGGCGACCCGAGCTTTTTCGAGGAGATCGAACCCTCGCTTGAGGGTTGGATTCGAGTAGCCTTCCGCCAGGCGGCTGTACTGAACCTGCTTCCCGACGTTCCGGGCTGTGGCGGCAAAGACGGAGTCGAGACAGTCTCGTCACAACAGCGGGTGGGGCTGCGTTTGACCCGGTCAAGGCAGGCAATGCCAGCGAAACGCGCTGCTGATCAACTCGATTCGATCGCGGCTGACGCCGGCTTCGGTCGCGTGCTCCGGCCAGCTCTCCAGGGCGGAACCGAGCCGCTCGAGCAAATCGCGGCCATTGCGGGCCAAGCCAAAGAGCCTGCCTACATCGGTCAGATCCTGCGCGGTGAACTCGTCAGCTTTGCCCGCAAAGCTCATCTGATGATGACGCGTGAAGCCGGTTCCCCGCGCATGGGTCAGGTCGTAGGCCGGTGCCAAACGCCACTCTCCATGTTCAGTCATCAGGAAGGAGAGGTTCTTGACGTGGTCGTCCTGGTTGACGGCAAGAATGTTAAAAGCAGCTCGGCGGAAGGCCTCCTCGAGCGCAGGATAACCGAGGTTGAGTTCCAGGATCAGCCGAAAAAACTGTTCGTAAGAGTAGGCGCCGGGATGGTTGTAGTCCACATGTTCAAGCCCACCCAGGGTATGCATGTGCAGCCGGCGTCCATCGACTCGATCGAAGCGGCGGGTCATGAAGTGGGCCAGACGGCGCTCCTCGAGAAGCTGGACGGGAGCCATCTCCAGCCCTGCGTGAATTGCCATCCGCGAGTAGGCGTACTCGATGCGGTTGTAGGGCCGCGGCAGAGGATCTGGGGCGTCGAGCTCGCCGACACCATCGAACTTGATGATCCATGGCTCGTCGCCGGGTCCAGGTGTGGCAAATGCGGACCGAATCTCACGCTCTTCGGAGTTCCAGAGCACGATCGCCTTGGGCCGCGCACCGCCTGCGGAGGAGCCTATCCGCATGATCTCCGGAATGACGGATTCCGCGCTGCCTTGAACCAGGGATCGTGCTTGCCGAACCAGTTGTGCGATAGCCAGTGCCCGTTCGGCCTCGGGCTGCAGCTCGCGAAGTGGAGGACGAAACTCGAGTGCGCCCATGGCTCGATCCCCCACGTAGAGGAGTTTCTCTACGGGGCGCATCGCATCCTCTGCCAGACCCCTGCTCTTGTAATAGTGTTCGATCACTCGATTGCCGAATCGATCCGGCAATGCGTCGGCGAGAACGCCGGGAAGACCCTCAAACGCTTCCGAGCGAGCCAACTCGGGGAAGCTCCGGGGCCCTTCGACTCTCAACGGAAGCTGCCTGGGTGAGATCTCCAATCCACTCCCGCGAAAAGCCGGATCGTATTCGAAGAGGATCTGGCCATCGGGCAGTTCGGCAACGGCACCTACGCGATTTCCCCAGAGCCAAACCTCTGCAGTCAGCGCTTTAATCATGATCGTCGCGCCTGCGGCGGGCTCGCTGCCGCTGTTTCCCCTCACGCTTGACCAACTCCAAGGGCGAGACCTGTGGTGACGGCAGCCATGCGTCGAGTCCACCCAGGCGGCCCAGGACACGAAGTAACTTGATGAGTGTCGACAGGCGCACGTCATCACCCGCCTCGGCCGCGCAGACAGTGCGAAGGGACAGGCCGGACTTTTCCGCAATCTGCGCTTGAGTCCGATTCTGCTGAAGCCTGATCCGCTTGATTCGGCGGCCAAGCTCGACAAGAACTTCCTGATCTGAGAGGGATTGCATGAAACTAGTATCATGCATATTAGCGCGTATTACAAGGTATATAGGATATGATCCTGCGGTATACTGCGTGTTATGATCTTTTCAGAAGAACATCGTACCCATGCTTTTTGTCAGGCAGAACCTCTCGAGAATCGACCTCGTCCAGCAGGAGCCGGGTCCCATCGGCCCCCTCGTCGATGCTCCCGCGTAGGGAACCGCCTGCGCATTGCACCGAGCCATGGCAACAGGGCGCACTCTTCCGAGGAGTCGCCCCATGCGGAGGAGCGGCTCTCCGCGCTTCGAAACCAGGGTTTCCGCAAGGCGGAAGCAGCGGAGAAGCTCAAGACGGCCACCACGCTGCTGGCCGGAAGAGCTCACAGCTTCTCTGAACTGTACCTGACGGCTCTGTCCGGCCGACTTCGGCAAAGCTAGGCTGAAGCCGTGCTGTCTTCCTTCGCCTCGCCTCCCTCATCCAAACGCGGGAGGCGAGGCGAACGAAGACAGCGCGGCGGTCTCCGGACCCCGCGTTCTCCCGCTCGCCCTGCCCCGTGCTGGGTCCCGAGCCGAAGCCCCCTCACGCCACGAGTCACGACTGCCCGGCCCCTTCGCAGCGCAAACAAGGGCGATTGGCATGCGCTCTACAGGCTGGGATCCCTCCTTTTCCTTGTTGTGGCAGGCAGGAAGCGAATCCGGCGACCACGGTCAACACGACACATCCTTCCCATCGTCTGGTGAAACGACGTCGGGCTTTTTGGGGAAGACAGTCGTCACAGGACCGGCAGGCCGTCATCACCTTGGGCTCTTCACTTTCATATCAATCGACGAGGGAGTTAAGCCCGAGATGATCCGGAGCCTGAGACAAAATCGGGCAAATGAACCGCTTTCTTCCCACAGATTCTGCTGAGGACCCCCGAATTCTCTGCAGAAAGCAGAGAAGGTACGAACAAAGGATCTACTGATGGGTCCCTATGGATTGGTCCCTCCCGTCTGGGATCCGTCCCCACAGATCACATGTGCTGGCAACTGCGCACAGATCTCGGCGATTCGTTGACGCAGGCTTCGAACAGCTCGGCCTGTCAGGCCCTCGGTGTCGATAGCTTCGGCTTCGAGAAGATGATCAGTGACGGACAACGCGCCGATGAGTCGGGCGTGTTCGTCAAACCGGTAGTGCGCGAGAACTCCGTCTCCAGCGGGCCGGGTCAGCTCAAGTTGCAGACTCTGCTCCTTGCTCGCGGTCAATCGTCCGCTCTGCTGGGCTTCGAGCCAGAGCGGTTCGATCACAGCAGGATCGCCGTGGAGTTCTACGAGCAATCCAGCGGGACCCTGGCGTACGACGGCCTGCAGCGCATCATCCTCGATCAGGATGGACTCCGCGGCGAGGAACTGCTCTTCCAGCAGCAGGGAGTGATCAGAAACCAGCTCGCCATCGCATAGATCCTGGGCGTAACTTTCCAACCACCACCGGTCTGCCATCCAGGTCATGCCGGTGACGTCGGGTTGCAGTTCGAGCGTGAGTTCCGGGGGGAAGGTGTCCTGGACGAAGATGGTGGCCTGATCCATGGCTTGGGCCTCGAGCTTGTCGCGCAGGGTCAGTTCCGCGGAGTGTTCTCCCTTGGCCAGCCAACGTTCCTCGAGAAGCTGAACCACGACCCAAATGTGGCGACAAACACCTTGCCGCCCCGGACAAACTGGAAAAACCACCCCGCATCTTCAAGGCCGCCGTGCATGATCCGTGGTGAGAGAGGATCTTCGACGTCGATCATCAGGTATTTGCCGGTCGCTCCGTAGGAGGTTGCGGAGAGCAGAAGTGTACGCTGAAGGGGGGGGCGGTGTCAGAACCTGCTCGGGGCTGCAGGGTCAGCTCGGTCGGGATCTCCTCTTGGACAGCGGGGCCAGTTCCTTCAGCAGATACTCAGAGAGAGTCAGCCCGGCAAGCGCCGCCCGGGATTTGAACTCTCGGCGCAGGGTGCCCGGAACATTGCGAATCCGGATCATCTTGGACATGCTCCAAACATGCGCGCACATGCGCGCATGGCCAGCGCATGTCAAATGAAAGTCCTGCGTGTGAGAACGACTCTCGGATGAGAGTGCTCGCATTGGAGCAGCAGGTGCGATTTACTTTCGAAACACCGAGCGCAAGTTCTCGATGGAAAGAAATGCGGCGTCCTGG
>JANTFM010000353.1 GCA_024763475.1 Acidobacteriota bacterium
TCCAAACGCAGCAAGCGCAACGCCTCCCGCGGAACCTGGACCTCGTGGGGCGCCGCATCCGTCAGCACGCAGCGGCCGTTCAGGTTCTGATAGCCGCCGCGGAACCAATGCGCTTCATGGATCGAGACGAGGTCGCCGTCTTCGACATCGAGGCGCGCGGCCGTCTCGGGGGAGAGGCCCAGCAGGGTCCTCTCGTCTGTCGAGGTGCCGAGGAAACCGTCCGCCACCTGCAGCACTTCGAGGCGCTGCTTGGGCGCACGGCCTCGCCGGGGCGCTCCGCGGCCCTTGAACGCGATCATCTTCTCGAGGATGGGCCCCAGGGTCAGGACGCCGGGAATGTCGCGCCGCTCCGGCCAGAGCAGCGTTCCGAGGATGCCGAGTCCCGAGCAGGCGACCAGGCCGAAGAGGGCGCGGATATAACTGTAGGACTTTGATCCGGCCTCGAGGTCGATGCCGTGAGCGAAGGGGGCGATCAGGCCGGGAAAGGCGAAGGATGCCGCGATGATCGCGGTTCCGCCAAGCATGATCAGCATCACAGAGCGCGTGCTCACGCGTTTCCAGCAGAAGGCGAAGACGAGTGCGACGGCCAGTGGGGGCGTGATCGCTGCCGTGAAGGTGCCGTGGGCGCGGTAGATCGAGCCGAAGCTAGCGAAGAGAGGGACGAGCGCGAAGCCGACGATCGTGGCTCCGGCGGAGGCCACGCGCGCGGCGCGCATCTCTCGGCGTTCGGTGATGATCGTCTTCCGCGCGCCTTGCAGTGGCCGCCAGAGATCGATGACCAGGATGGTCGCGATGGCGTTGATCAGGGTGTCCGCCGTGGACATCAGCGCGGCAATCAGGGCGGCGACGACCAACCCGAAGAAGCCGACGGGCAGCACCTGGTTCGCCACGGTCACGAAGATGGCGCTGGCGGGGGTGTCCGGCGGCAGCGTTCCCTGGGCGACCATCGCCCGGCCGATCCAGCCGGCCCCGGAGACGGCGATGGCCGCCAGCGGCATCAGCAGCAGGAGGACGGCCGTGGCGGCTTTGCGGGCATGTTCGACGCTCCGCGCCGAGAGGAAGCGGAGCAGGATGCCCTGGTTCATGAAGTAGAAGGCGATGCCGCCGGCCATGCCGTCCTGCCAGAAGATGCCGACGAAGTTGAAGTCGGCAGGCGTGTTGAACGCGGCGAGTGGCTGGCGTTGAAGCGGCGTCAGGGCGTCGTAAAAGGCCAGGGGACCGCCCACGACCCAGAGGCCCGCCAGGAAGAGTCCCAGTCCCGCGACGATCAGTAGGATGCCCTGGGCGAGGTCAGTGAAAATGACCGCCGTCTGTCCGCCGTGGCTGGTGTAGACGCCGCAGATCAGCGCGGCGAGTCCGGCCGCCATCAGGAGTGGCCATCCCGCCAGAGCCTCGAGGGCTCGGCCCATCGTGAGGAAGTTGATGCCGAGATAGCCGACGAGATAGACGAGCAGCAGCAGCATGGCGACGAGGCGCACGGCGGGGGAGAAGCGCTTGCGGAAGTACTCCGGGACGGAGGTGATGCGCGCGTAGTAGACCAGGGGCAGCCAGCCGAACATCCAGAGCGGCATCCAGAACCAGTCGTTCAAGTAGGTCTGGGAGGACGAGAGGCCGTAGCGGAATCCTGCCGCGGAGTACTTGACGAAGGAGTACGAGCCCACGACGGTGGCGACACAGGAGAACGCCACGAACCACCAGGCGAAACGCTGCCCACCCAGGAAGAAGTCGCGGACGCCACGGGAACGACGCGCCGCGTAGGCACCGAAGCCGATGATCGCCACGAAGTACGCGATGACAATCGCAAGGTCGACGGGCTGCATCATGGTTGGGCGATCCACTGGAGCGAGCCCTGGAGCAGCGCGAGAAGGACGAAGCCTGCCAGGAGCACGATGAGCCAGCGGGCGCGCCGCCCGCGAAACGAAAGTTCACCGTCGCGGAAGACGAGCCATAGCCCGCCAAGGAAGACGGCGGCGCCGAAGAGTTCCTGGTAGAAGTACGGAAGCATGGCGGAGATAGTAACCGCAGTGCTCGGGTCAGGAGAAGAGCTGCGGGATTACGCGGTTGTCGATGCCGGGTAGGGCTCGCACGGCATGCGCGCCGAGATGCGCCACTGGAGCCGTCGTCGGAGACGCGCGAGGGCCTCGCGCTCGATCTGGCGCGCGCGCTCGCGACTCAGGCCCAGCTGGTCGCCGATCTCCTGGAAGGTCATGGGGTCCTGGTCCTCGAAGCTGAAGCGGTTCTCGATGATCTTCCGCTCACGAGGCGTCAGGCGCGCGACCTCCGAACGCACGAGTTTGCGGAGGCTCCGCAGGACGACGAGTTCCTCGGGAGTGCGCTCATCCTTGGCTGGCAAGGTCTCGCCGAGCGAGACCTCGCTCTGGGGCGAGGCGGACTGCTCGAGCGAGAGCACCACGAGCTTGCCGCGGATCCGCTCGCGGACCGTGGCGAGGTCGAGGCCGCTCTCTTCCGCGATCTCCTCGTGTGTGGCCTCGCGGCCGAGGCGCTGGTGGAGGAGATCCCGGACGGATCGCAGGTCGCGCCGCTTCTCCCGCGCGTAGCGGGTCAGGCGGACCGGTTGGCCTTCCCGCACGAGAAACTCGAGGATGCGTTTGCGAACCCACCAGGTCGCGTAGGTGAGGAACTTCACGTCATGGCCAGGATCGAAGTGGTACGCGGCTTCGACGAGGCCGATGTTGC
Organism: Acidobacteriota bacterium; assembly: GCA_024763475.1. GTDB lineage: Bacteria > Acidobacteriota > Polarisedimenticolia > J045 > J045 > JANTFM01. The sequence continues at coordinate 2,698 of JANTFM010000353.1, forward strand.
CTTCGGCGAGCAAATCCTCGAAAGACGCGTCGCGAGATCCGTACTCGGAGGCGACCTGCACCACGTAGAAGAGATGCGGCTCAACCAGCTCACGGACCTTCTCCTCACTGAGCATTCCGACGTCCGTGTCCGCGAGGATCGTCGCAGGGCTCTTGGTGGCGACACCAGCCCGTTTCGAAAGGACGCGGCGCGCGTCCTCCAGATAGCTCGTCAGGGTTCTCCGCCGACCGTCCGGAGCGTTAGAGTCCCTGGTGGACACTGACATCCACCCTCCCCATGTGATAGCTGCAGAAAAAGATGCCGCCGTCGTTGGCCGAACCCCCCAAGGTCCGGCGGACGGGACCGCCACGTCTCAGGAGCAGATTATAGGCACAAATGGTCGGCTCCCGGGCCCATTTACACGATCGTTGCACCAGTAAATCTGTTAATTAATGTTCAATGGTGAACTAGCCCGGCACTCATCGAACCGCTCCAGCGAATTTGCCTGGGCTTCCCGCGTGCCGATGGGCGGCTTGGCAAGTAACTTGAAGGATGAGACGCGCGCGTCAGCCGTCTCGCGGCACGGAACCTACGCCGTCTTGAGGGAGGTTTTCCGCAGGATGCTCTACCGCATTCTCATCCTCGTGAGCGTCTCTTGCTGCGGTCTTTCCGGGGTGGCCGCGGCTCCCGAGTCAGCCGCGGCTCCCGCGTCAGGGCTCACGCATCGTTGCGCGCGCCTCGTGCGGACTCTGGATCCGGCCGAGCTCGTTGGCCGTTGGAGGCGTCTGCCGGCAGCCGAACGCCGCGTTCGCCTGGTGAGCGCCCTCCGGCGGGACGCCGCCAAGCGGTCGCGAGCCGTGTTGGGCGTGCTGCGGAGCGGGAGGGCAAAGGAGATTCGTGTGCTCTGGGGGCCGGGGGTCGTGTGCGCCTGGGCGGAGGAGGGGGCGTGGGCGGCCGCCGCGGCCCTTCCGGGTGTCGAGGTGGTCTTTTCCGATCCGCCGCGTCCCGGCCGCGAGATCGACGACGCGACGGGCGGTCCCAACCTCACCGTGCCTCCCGAGGCCCCGCTGATCAGTCTCCTCGTGCCCGAGGTGTGGGAGCTGGGTCTGACGGGTGAGGGCGTCCTGGTGGCCGTGATCGATACCGGAGTCGATATGACGCACCCGGATCTCGCGAGTCAGATCTGGGTCAACCCGGGAGAGACTCCCGGAGATGGCATCGACAACGACGGCAATGGCTATATCGACGATATCAACGGCTGGAACTTCTCGGCGGGCACCAATGACCCGACGGACCCCACGGGCCACGGCACGCAGTCCGCAGGACTTGTCGCGGGCAACGGCGCATCCGGGAAGCAGACGGGCGCGGCGCCCGACGCGACGCTGATGGTCCTGCGCCGTGGAGGCACCGAGGCGGCTCTCTGGGAGGCCAGCCAGTACGCGGTCGACAACGGCGCGCAGATCATCACCCAGTCCACTTCCTGGAAGTGGTCCTTCGATCCCGACTACGCCTCC
>JANTFM010000354.1 GCA_024763475.1 Acidobacteriota bacterium
CGGTTGGCCCCGCGACGCTCCCAGGTTGATTGAGCCCGGTTGGCTCAGCGACGCTCCCAAGTTGACGGTGAATCCGGGGGAAGAACAAAAAAAAGGCCCTTGCCGGCGGCAAGGGGCCTTGAATTGGTAGAGGAAAAGGAGCCATCCTGTTTCCACCCGACCTATATGCAAGAGGCGTGCCGCTATCTCTAAGAGGCAGGATCGCTGAAAAGCGGCCAACTACGGGGAGGCATGAACAGCTCGGAGGGAGAGGGGATACGCCAGAGTGACACAGCCGGTCAGCTTGGCGCGCCGAGAGTGACGCGCAGTGGCGTTGCTTCTGGGAAACGAGGCATGGTGGACCGCAAGGGACTCGAACCCTCGACCTCCGCGTTGCGAACGCGGCGCTCTCCCAGCTGAGCTAGCGGCCCATCCGTCCGTTGACCATCTTGTCCATCGTGATGGGTGGTGGGGCGTATAGGATTTGAACCTATGACTTCCACCGTGTGAAGATGGCACTCTACCACTGAGTTAACGCCCCAGGAACGGACGGCGGGTTATAGCACGGGGTGCGGAGGCTGTCCAGCAAACGAGGGGGACCAGGGATGTGCGAAGGGCTTGGCACTCTCTTTAAATACACTTACGCGTAATTATCGCTAATAGCGACGCCGGTTCCTCCTCCCTGTGGATAGCTTGTGGACGATTCTGTGGACGGATCGGCAGAAGGAGGCGGAACTTCCGCAGTAGCCATATATTGGGCGAGACGGGGTTCTGGTACGCTAGATCTTGTGCTTTTGCCGTTGACACGTACTAGGTGTTGGGGTTACCGTCATCCGTACCGCAATACCCCATATGTGTCCGGGCTTGTCCTTGAGAACGACTCTCGGCGGCTTGCGTTGGAAACGGGGATTGCGGTTGTGTGCTCTTATCTCGGCACGGGAATCCGGGATAAGGGATTGATACGGAAGGGAACGGGGTGCAGGGGTGCCCTGGGTAAGCGGTCAGGCAGCTGCTCGGCGCGGTTTCCCGAGAGCGCGCAATGGGTGATTGAAGAACGATCTGGCGAGGAAAGGTCTGAATCTTCAAGAGAGCCTCTGAGGGAACCGCAAACACGAGTCGATCCACGAGCTGTAGCGGAGATGGTGCGCATGTCAGTACACGAAACACCGGGAATGCCGCAGGACCAGATCAGGGGTGCGAGATCCATGAGGAGAGAAGGCGAAGACGGGGTATCGAAGCCGGTGCGTTGCAGAGGGGGGTTTGCGGCGGCTCCTGGGCTGACGATTGAGCGTTATTTCACGGCGGAGGGTGAAGATCCCTTCGAGCAGATAAAGTGGGATATTAGGACTGCCTCGATAACCACCGGTACGGGCGAGGTCATCTTCGAGCAGGAGAACGTGGAAGTTCCTGCGAGTTGGTCCCCGACGGCGACGAACATCGTCGCGCAAAAGTATTTCCGCGGGAAGCTTGGTTCGGCCGAGCGCGAGAGCTCCGTTCGCCAACTCGTCGGCCGAGTTGTGAACACCGCGACCCTCTGGGGCGATGAAGGTGGTTATTTTGCGACGGAGACGGATCGCGAGGCTTTTCGAGATGAACTGGCCTTCCTGCTCCTCAACCAGAGGGTGGCGTTCAACTCGCCGGTATGGTTCAACCTGGGGATCGAAGAGGAACCGCAGGTCTCCGCGTGTTTCATCAACAGTGTCGAGGACTCGATGGGCTCGATTCTGGATCTGGCGAAGACCGAGGGCATGCTCTTCAAGTTTGGTTCGGGGACCGGAAGCAATCTGTCCGCGTTGCGATCGTCTCGCGAGCATCTCTCCGGAGGGGGCACCGCATCCGGCCCGGTTTCCTTCATGCGGGGTTACGACGCGTTTGCTGGTGTCATCAAGTCCGGTGGCAAGACGCGGCGGGCGGCAAAGATGGTGATCCTGAATTCCGACCATCCCGACATCCTCGATTTTGTTCGTTGCAAGGTCAGTGAGGAGCGCAAGGCGCGGGTGCTGATTGATGCTGGTTACGACGCTTCGTTCAACGCGCCGGGTGGTGCTTATGATTCCGTGTTCTTTCAGAACGCCAATCATTCCGTTCGTGTCACGGACAAGTTTATGCGCGCCGTGGTTGAAAACCGGTCCTGGGATACGAGGGCTGTCACTGACGGCGCCGTGGTCGAGACCATGCAGGCGAGGGATCTTCTGCGGGAGATGGCCGATGCTGCCTGGGACTGCGGAGACCCTGGGATCCAGTTTGATACGACCATCAATGCCTGGCATACGAGTAAGGCTTCTGGCCGGATCAATGCCTCGAATCCTTGCTCGGAGTACATGTTCCTCGACAACTCGGCCTGTAATCTGGCGTCGCTGAACCTGATCAACTTCCTGCAACCAGAGGGACAATTCGACACGGAAGGCTTCCGGGCTGCCGTGTCAACGACGATCCTCGCCCAAGAGATTTTTGTCGATAGTGCACACTACCCCACACGGGAAATCGGCGAGAGTTCGTACAAGTATCGTCCCCTGGGGCTTGGTTTCGCGAACCTCGGTGCGACCTTGATGGCGTTGGGCTTGCCCTACGACTCCGAGGCAGGTCGAGCTTATGCTGCAGGCCTGACGGCCATCATGTGCGGGGAGGCCTACCACAGCTCTGCTCGTATCGCTCAGTACCATGGCGGACCATTCGCGGAGTTCAAAAAGAACCGCAAGTCGATGCTGGAGGTTATCGCGAAGCATCGCCTGCACGCCGAGTCGTTGCCCGAGGATCTTGTACCACGCTCGATTCTTAATTCGGCGCGAGATGCATGGCGGGATGCCGAGGACGTCGGCAAGAAGGCAGGCTACCGCAACGCCCAGACGACAGTGCTTGCCCCGACAGGCACGATCGCCTTCATGATGGATTGCGATACGACGGGCATCGAGCCGGACCTTGCGTTGGTGAAATTCAAGCGCCTCGTGGGACGTGGCATGATCAAGATGGTCAACAATACGGTACCGCGAGCCTTGAACCGATTGGGATACTCCCATGAGGAGAGCCAGGAAATCCTGGACTACATCGGAGAAGAGGGCACGATCGAGGGTGCTCCGCACGTGCGCGAAGAGCATCTGCCGGTCTTTGATTGCTCGTTCCGACCTGCGAACGGAACTCGAACGATTCACTGGATGGGTCATCTACGTATGATGGCGGCTGTCCAGCCGTTCATCTCGGGCGCGATCTCCAAGACCTGCAACCTCCCTCACGATGCCACGGTGGAGGATGTCGAGAAGGCCTACATCGAGGCTTGGCGTCTCGGCCTCAAGGCCGTCGCAATCTATCGGGATGGCTGCAAACAGACCCAGCCCTTAAATACCGAGGCGACAGCCAAGCAGGCGGGGACGACGGTCGACGGACGCCCGCTGAGAAGTCGTTTGCCTGATGAGCGTCAGGCCTTGACGCACAAGTTCTCCATTGGCGGACATGAGGGTTACATCACAGTGGGTCTCTACCCGGAGACAGGGCAGCCTGGAGAAATCTTCGTCGTGATGGCAAAGCAGGGTTCGGTCGTTTCGGGCCTGATGGATTCCTTTGCCACAACCATTTCCCTCGCACTGCAATACGGCGTTCCGCTACGGGTCCTTGTCGACAAGTTCAGCCATGTGCGCTTCGAGCCTGGCGGCTACACGAACAACCGGGAGATCCCACTGGCGAAATCGATCGTCGACTACTTGTTCCGCTGGTTGGCGCTGAAGTTCCTCAACACCGATGTCGAGAGGACAAACGGCAAGGATCTCGAACAGCGGGAAGAGAGTGAGGAGATCCTGGCGGCGGCAGATTCCGTGGCGACGGATGCGCTCGAGAGCATGGAGAAGAAGATCTACTTGAGCCAATCCGATGCGCCGACTTGTTCCGTTTGCTCAAGCCTGATGATGCGCAATGGCTCGTGCCATGTATGCGGCAACTGTGGCGCGACCTCCGGTTGCTCCTGAGCGGGAAAGACCAGGATCGGTCTGTGCGGGGGCGGGGCTTCGGTCCTGCCCCCTTCTCGTAGTGTCGAGGGCACCTGCGTCGCGTCCACCGCGGCCCGCCAGACAGTGAGGCATAGCCCGCGCAATCACCCTGGGTGAACACGCACCATGGCCGCCCGTTCGAGTCGGTTCATCAGGCACCGAAATCGCCTTCTCGCGCAATCAACCTGGGTGAGAGGAGTGGGCCTGCT
>JANTFM010000355.1 GCA_024763475.1 Acidobacteriota bacterium
ATGGCTGGGGCTTGTTGCTGATGGATCGCCACTTTCGTGCCCTCGGACACAATCTGGTCGAGATCAGTCCGCTGGATCGGCTCTCCTGGTTGAGCACGTCGACTATGGGAGCGCTGACCTACCACCCGCCGGCCGCACGCGAGGCGCAAGAAGCAAGGCTTTTCGACCTGTCTGACCTCGTCCGGGAATCGCAGAGGATTCTCATCGGCTCCGCCAGCGATGTACTGCCGGTACTTCTCCGCGCCGGCGGGTCGCCGGGCGGAGCACGCCCGAAGGTGTTGGTCGGCTTCAATCCCAGGACAGGCGAGATCATTTCCGGCGAGGATGACCTGCCCGCGGGCTTCGTGCACTGGATCGTGAAGTTTGCGGCAGAGATCGACGATTTTGACGCCGGGGTGATCGAGTACGCCTACTCCCTGATGGCTCGCGACGCCGGGATAGGCATGCCCCCGACACGCCTCTTCGAGACGGACGAGGGAGGCCGCTTCTTCGGCGTCGAGCGCTTCGATCGCGAGGGCGGTCGCCGCTATCACACACACACCTTCGGCAACCTGATCCACTCGAACTTCCGCATTCCCTCGGCGGACTATCTCGACCTGCTCAAGACCACCAGTTTGCTCACTCGAGATCATCGGGAGGTGCTGCGGGCGTTTCGCCGCGCGGTATTCAACGTCATGGCCCACAACCGAGACGACCACGTCAAGAACTTCGCCTTCCTGCTGGACGACGCCACGGGCGACTGGACGCTCACGCCCGCCTACGACCTGCTTTTCACCCAGGGCCCCGGTGGCGAGCACAGCATGACCCTCGCTGGCGAAGGCCGGAACCCCGGCCGATCGGACCTGTTGCGCCTGGCTGGTCAAGCCAATATATCCGGGCGTGACGCGACGACCATCATCGCCCAGGTCGCTAGCGCGGTTGCCCAATGGCCGAGGTACGCCGCTGAAGCTGGCGTGAGCCGTGCCGGCATCCGCGCGATTTCGACGTCGCTTGGTATGAAATAGGCAAGAAGGAAGAGCGCTTCGATTCGGCGGCCTCCTCGCCGCGGAATCCAAAGGCGAGTCGCCTCGGAAGCATCGGTCCTCATGCCTGGGCGATTCGCGTTCTGTTGGTTGAGGGGGCTTCGGCTCGGGACCCCGCCTTCTCCCGCACGCCCGGCCCCGTGCTGGATCCCGAGGCGAAGCTCCCTCACGCCACGAGTGACGCCTGCCCGGCTCCTTCGCAGCGCGACCCGGGGCGTTTCTCGATGCCCACGGTCGCCGAGTTCGCCGCCATTTGTCCTGTATGCTGTGCCGGTCATGACGTCGATTCTCGGCATCTCCGCGTATTATCACGACTCTGCCGCGACCTTGGTTGTGGACGGGGAGCTCGTGGCGGCCGCCCAGGAGGAGCGCTTCTCCCGGATCAAGAATGACAGGGCCTTTCCGCAGCAGGCAGTAGAGTTCTGCCTGGAGAAGGCGGGTCTTTCAGCGGAGGAGTTGGACTTCGTCGCCTACTACGACAAGCCGATGCTGACCTTCGATCGCTTGCTGGAGACCTACCTGGCCGTGGCGCCCCGGGGATTCGCTTCGTTCCTGTTGGCCATGCCGCAGTGGTTGCGAGAGAAACTGCATCTGCCCCGGGAGATTCGCCATGCCCTCTCCGGAAGGAAACGGCGCACTCTCTTCCTCAGCCACCACGAGTCCCACGCGGCGAGCGCGTTTTTCCCATCCCCCTTTCAAGACGCTGCAATCCTCACCGTGGATGGGGTGGGGGAGTGGGCCACCGCCACCATCGGCGAAGGGCGGGGGGCGAAGGTCACGTTGCTCAAGCAGCTGGATTTCCCCCACTCGCTGGGACTTCTCTATTCGGCCTTCACGTATTACTGCGGTTTTGCGGTCAACTCCGGCGAGTACAAGCTGATGGGTCTGGCACCCTACGGGCAGCCGCGGTACGCGTCGGAGATCCTGGAGACGCTGATCGACCTCAAGGAGGATGGATCGTTCCGAATGGATCTGTCCTATTTCAACTTCTGCCAGGGCCTGACCATGACTTCAGAGCGCTTCCATACGCTCTTTGGAGCTCCGGCCCGTACTGCAGGAATGCCAATCGAAACCCGCCACATGGACCTTGCGGCCTCGGTCCAGGTGGTCGCAGAGGAGATTCTCCTTCGCATGGCTCGTCATGCCTGGGAACTGACCGGACACTCCCGGCTTTGCCTTGCGGGTGGCGTGGCGCTCAACTGCGTGGCCAACGGCAGGATGCTGCGAGAGGGACCTTTCGAGGAGATCTGGGTTCAGCCGGCGGCCGGGGATGCGGGAGGCAGCTTGGGGGCGGCGCTATTCACCTGGCATCAGCTGCTGGGAAACCCGCGCGTGGCCGGGAAGGGCGACCGTCAGCAGGGATCTTTCCTGGGGCCTGCGTTCACCGAGGCCGAGATTCGCGGCTTGCTCGACAAGCGCGCCGTCTGCTACGAGACGATCGCCGGGGAGGATCGCCTCTGCGAGCTTGTGGCGGAGGATCTGGCCCGCGGAGACGTGGTGGGTTGGCACCAGGGCGCCATGGAGTTCGGACCACGGGCCCTGGGAGCCCGGAGCATCCTGGCGGATGCCCGGGATCCGTTGATGCAGCGCAAGATCAACCTGAAGGTGAAGTTCCGGGAGGGATTCCGGCCCTTTGCGCCGATGGTGCTCGAAGAGAGGGCCCACGAGTTTTTCGAGATCATGGAGGGCCGGGAGAGTCCCTACATGCTCTTTGTGGACAAGGTGCATCCCGATAGGCGTGTGCCGCTGGATTCCGCGGCGCGAGAGGCGGCGGGTTTCGAGAAGCTGGCGGTGCTCCGTTCGGAAATTCCGGCTGTCACGCACGTGGATGACTCCGCGCGCATGCAGACCGTCGACCGCTCCCGTCACGGGCTCACCCGGAAGCTGATCGAGGCCTTTGATCGCAAGACAGGCTGCCCCGTCCTGGTCAATACGAGCTTCAACCTGAGTTGGGAGCCCATCGTCTGTTCCCCGGAAGACTCGCTGGATACTTTTTTCTCCTCCGGCATCGATACCCTTTGCATCGGCCAGCACCTGGTGCGCAAGCGGGACCAGCCCGCGTGGGTCGGCGAGGAGGAGCTTTCCCGGCCTCCCCGGATCGACCAGGCCCCGTGGAGTTCCCCCTGCTGTGGAGCGCCTGTCGGGTCGGAGAGCGCGCCGGACCGTTGCAGCGAATGCGGGCAGCTATTCTCCACGGAGGAGGGCATCGCCAGGTTCTACTGGCCCCACGAGGGTGTAAATGACTCGGGCGATGTGACCCGGCAGGTGCAGGCGTTCTACGAGGAAAACCCTTTCCCCAACTACGACGATCACGACAGCGTGCGATCCCTGGTCGACAAGTCCCGGCGAAGCGGTTACGCGCGCTGGCTGGACGATGCGATTCCTGCAGGATCGGATGTGCTGGAGGTGGGATGCGGGACCGGGCAGCTCTCCAACTTCCTGGGGATCGCCTGCCGGCGGGTGATCGGGGTGGACCTGTGCCTGAATTCTCTGCGGCTCGGGGAGCGGTTTCGGCGCGAACAGCGCCTCCCTCAGGTGCGATTCGCGCAGATGAATCTCTTTCGGCCCTGTTTTTGGCCGGGGTCTTTCGACGTGATTCTCTGCAACGGTGTTCTGCACCACACGAGTGATCCCTTCGGCGGATTCGAGAAACTCTGGCCGCTGCTCAAACCCGGGGGGCGGATCGTCGTGGGCCTCTACAACCGCTATGGCCGGGCGGCGACCCATCTCCGGCGAGGGATCTTCCGCCTGACCGGGGGGAAGGGGCGCTTTCTCGATCCCTACCTGCGAGGCGGAGGGATCAGCCCAGCCAAACGGCGCGCATGGTATGCCGATCAATACCAGCACCCGCGGGAGTCGTCTCACACCTTCGGAGAGGTCCAGGGGTGGTTCGATCGCTGCGGGCTCGAGTTCGTCAACTCGGTGCCCACGGTTGCCTGGAGCCTGAAGGCTTCCGCGCTGGAGGGGGGCGGGCTGTTTGAGAGTGCCCCCGCGGGATCCAAGTGGGACCGCTTCGCCACCCAGGCGAAGATGGTTCTCAGTGGCAGTCGCGAAGGGGGTTTCTTCGTGATGATCGGACGGCGTCCGGTCGAAGCCTCCGGGAGAGGGGAGGCCTGACGATGGCGCTGCTCGAGATCAAGTG
>JANTFM010000356.1 GCA_024763475.1 Acidobacteriota bacterium
ATGGAGATAAGCGCGAACCCCCTCTTGCCGTCCCTCCTTGCGCCCTTCCTAGGCGGGAACCAACTTCAGGTTGAGACGTTTGTCGTCCGAGGAGGAATCACCGTGGGACTTTTCATTGAGGTCATCGAATGGCGGGAAGACAGCGGTCGGGAGATCGTCCATCGTTTCGAGCAGAGCGGCGAAATCAAGTTCGGCGCCCAGTTCATCGTGACCGAGAATCAGTGGGGTGTCTTCTTCAAGGACGGACACGCACTCGACATCTTCGGGACCGGGCGGCATACGCTGAGTACGGCGAACATTCCGCTGCTCGTCGAAGCCCTCAAGCTGCCCTTCGGCGGCAAGAGCCCTTTCCGCGCGGATGCCTATTTCGTCTCCCGGAAAGCCTTCACCGACATGCGCTGGGGCACCAGGAATCCCGTGGTCTTCAGGGACCCGGAGTTCAGCATGGTGCGCCTGAGGGCCCACGGGCGCTACGCACTGCAGGTCTCGGACCCCCGGAAGATGATCAACACTCTCGTCGGCACGGTGGGACGCTACAGTACGGAGGATATCGAGGATTACCTGCGGGAACTCATCGTGGCGCGATTGAACGACGTGCTCGGAGAGGCCGGGGTTCCGCTACTCGACATGCCCCGGATGTATGACGAACTCGCAGAGGAACTGATCGCGAAGGTGAGCGATGACTTCGCCGGCTACGGACTGAAACTCGAGAAGCTCGTCATCTCGTCCATCACAGCTCCTGAGGATGTCGCGAAAGTCATCGACGAGCGCTCGGGCATGGCTGCCGTGGGCATGGGCGGCAGCTACATGGGCTTCAAAGCCGCCAGGGCTCTCGGCGACGCTGCCGTCCAGAACGGCGGGGACGGCGGAGCTGCGGGACAGGGCATGGGTCTCGGTGTCGGCGCAGGACTCGGCATGGCCATTCCCGGAATGATGCGAGATGCGCTGCAAGGCGCAAGCACTGCCCGCAACCCCGGACCCGCAGGGAGTTCAGGTGCTGCAGCCGTCGACCCGGCCGCGGGTTTCTGCTCCCAGTGCGGCAAGGCCTTCCTCGCAAATGCGCATTTCTGCCATCACTGCGGCCACCACGTCACCACCCGGCAGAGCTGCGGGCATTGCCATGCGGAGCTCCCCGAAGGGGCGAAGTTCTGCCCTGAGTGCGGAAAAACGACAGAGTCCGGGGACTAGGCAGAGCACAGAGTCGGCAGCCTGGACCACCATGCGCTGCGGGACGGCAGGCAGAGTGGTGGTTGGCCTGGACGATTCAGGAGCCTTCGTTCGGGTAGCGGACGCGAATTGTCTTCGGGTGTGGAAAACACGCCTGCGTGCGCGTAGAATCGCGCCACTTCCGCGTGAGTCGCTGATCCACCAGCTGAGGAGAGCCTCCCGATGCTTTCAGACGATGTCCCTTTCGGTCTGACCTTTGACGACGTTCTTCTTCAGCCGGCCTACTCCGAGGTCATGCCCGGCCAGGTCGACTCCAGCTCCCGGCTGACGAGGGCGATCCACCTGCAGATTCCGCTCGTCTCCGCAGCTATGGACACGGTGACGGGGGCGCGGCTGGCGATCGCCATGGCGCAGCAGGGTGGGATCGGCATCGTTCATCGCAACCTGAGCATCGAGGAGCAGGCGGCAGAAGTCGACAAGGTCAAGCGCTCCGAATCCGGCATGATCGTCGATCCGATCACGATGACCGCCGATCGACCCGTCCACGAAGCGCTCGCCCTGATGGCGCGCTATCACATCTCCGGCGTGCCCATCACGGAGAGTTCCGGCCTCCTCGTCGGGATTCTCACAAACCGTGACCTGCGCTTTTGCACCGACGAAGATGCCCCGATCCGCGCCTTCATGACGAGTCAGAACCTGATCACCGTCCCGGAAGGGACCAAGCTTGACCGAGCCCAGGAACTGCTTCAGGAACACAGGATCGAGAAGCTGCTGGTCGTGGATGACGGATACAAGCTCAAGGGCTTGATCACCTACAAGGACATCCAGAAGCGCATTCGCTATCCGCATGCCGCGAAGGACGAGCATGGTCGCCTGCGCGTCGGGGCCGCGGTCGGCACGACCCCCGAGACCCTGGACCGTTGCGCCGCGCTGGTGGATGCCGGGGTCGATGCGATCGCGGTCGACACCGCCCACGGTCATTCCAGGCGCGTCCTGGATGTCCTGGACCGGATTCGAGACCGTTACAGCGAGGTCCAGATCATCGCCGGCAATATCGGAACGGAGGAAGGCGCCAAGGCACTCGTCGAACGCGGTGCGGATGCGATCAAGGTCGGCGTCGGCCCCGGCAGCATCTGTACGACGCGCATCGTCAGCGGCTGCGGAGTCCCTCAGCTCACCGCTATCATGAACGCCGCCAGGGCCTGCAGGCGAAAAGGAATTCCGGTCATCGCCGACGGAGGGATCAAGTTCTCCGGAGATATCGTCAAGGCCTTGGCCGCGGGAGCCGACGCGGTGATGATCGGCTCGCTACTCGCGGGGACCGAGGAGTCGCCGGGAGAGACCGTGCTCTACAAGGGACGGACCTTCAAGGAGTACCGCGGCATGGGTTCGCTGGCCGCCATGCGCAGCGGACGCTCGACAGACCGCTATGCGCAGGACGATCTCGAGGATAAGTCCAAGCTGGTCCCGGAAGGAATCGAGGGTCGTGTTCCCTACAAGGGCAAGCTCTCCGACATGGTCTATCAACTCGTCGGCGGCTTGCGCTCCGGAATGGGCTATTGTGGCGCGAGGACAGTTGCGGAACTGCAGGAGAATTCGAAATTCCTGCGCATCTCGGGAGCTGGACTCAAGGAGTCCCACGCCCACGACGTCATCATTACCCGCGAGGCACCAAACTACCGCCTGGATTGATCGGCTGGCGGCAGCATCGTCAACACCCGGCAACCCTCGGGAAGTTCCGCAGGAAGAGTCAGCAAGACCCTCCAGGCGCTGTTGCGAAGGAACTCCGGCAATTTCTCTCCCCACTCGATCGCCACGATCCAGCCATCGGCCAGAGCCTCCTCGATACCGAGATCCTCGAATCCGCCGCCTTCCGGAAGTCGGTAGAGGTCGATGTGAAGCAGCGGCGGACGGGCTTCCTTGTGTTCGATCGCGAGCACAAAGGAAGGTGAACTGATTCGCGCCGGATCCACGCCGAGGGCCTCGGCGAGACCCCGTACGAGAACGGTCTTGCCGGCAGCGAGATCACCTTCCAGCACGACGAGATCTCCCGGACGCAGTAAGGACGCCAGTTCCGCACCGGCCATGCGGGTCTCGTCCTCGTCGTGGCAAATCCGGCTCGGCCGTAGCAGGGACACCCGCCTAGTCCCCCGCGCTACGATCTGCCTCGGCAAGCTGATGGAAGGCCTCCGGAAGCGCAAGCGCCACGGCGGAGGCGGTCAAGGTCGCTTCCGTCTCGTTGGCCTCCAGCGCCAGATCGGCGGCGAGGGAGTGCAGATAGACACCGAGGATCGCCGCGTCCATTCCCTCGAGACCCTGGGCCAGGAGACCCGCGATCATGCCGGTCAGGAGATCGCCCATCCCGCCCGAGGCCATACCGGGGTTGCCTGTTGAATTGATGACCGCGAGGCCGTCGGGGTCTGCGGTGATCGTTCGATAACCCTTGAGTACGCACACCCCCTTGCAGAGCTTCGCAATGCGCCGGGCGGAGGCAACCCGGTCGAACTGGATCTCCTCCGCAGAGACTCCGAGCAGGCGGGCGGCTTCGCCCGGGTGAGGCGTCAGGATGAGGCTTGCCCGCCTCTTGGCCAATGCCGTGAGATAGCGGCCAGCAAACGCATTGATCCCGTCGGCATCCAGCACAACGGGAAGGGGAGACTTTTGCACCAGGCGGCGGATCTCTGTTTGGCAGACGGGCTGCGTGGAGAGGCCGGGTCCCACGGCCAGCACGGTGTGGGAGTCCACGAGGCCCAGGACGACAGAATGGGCACCCTTCGCCAGGGTTCCTTCGCTGCCTTCGGGCAAGGCTTCGGTCATCAACTCAGGTGCGAAGCCTGCGATCTCCGGCCGTGGAGAGGACGGCGAGGCGACCGTGGATAAGCCGGCGCCCACGCGCAGGGCGCCCCACCCCGTCAACGCCGCCGCTCCAGCCTTTCCTGCAGATCCGGCGACCGAAAGCACGTGTCCG
>JANTFM010000357.1 GCA_024763475.1 Acidobacteriota bacterium
AGGCTCTTCACTCTCCGCACCCTGGTGAGAGTCTTCTTCCTCCACAAGGCTCTCGCCCTGCTCCGCGCTCCCGTCGTCACCCTCCGCGCTCTTCGCCTTGCTCTTACGGCGGCGGCGGCGGCGGCGGCGCTTCTTGGCGGGCTTGGCTTCAGCGCTCCCGGCGTCCTCGCCACCCTCACCGGCCTCCACCTCGGCGGCCTCAGCGAGATCATCGGGCTCGACCTCGAGCTCGGCATGAATCTCGTCGTGGACCGGCGCATCGAGCACGGGCGACGAACTCGCGCCCTTGGGCCGGGCATTCGCCTGAATCTCGCAGCTGTCGCGACCGAACTCTGCATCCGACTTGACGATGATCATCGTGCGATAGCGCCGCTCCCATTCCTGGAGTTCGGCGCGCTTCTGGTTGAGCACATAACTCGCGACCTCGGGCGAGAGCGTCACCTCGATGTTCTCGAGATCGCCTCGGACAACCCGCGTCTGCAGGCGGCGCAGGGTCTGGAGCGCGGCGGCCTCGATCGTCTTGACCGAACCGGTGCCATCGCAGACCGGACAGTCGGTATAGCGCAACGAACTCTTGTTGGGATTGATGCGCTGACGGCTGATCTCCATCAACCCGAGCCGGGAGATGCGCGTCATGTCGTGACGCGCCTTGTCCTGCTTGAGCGAAGCCTTCATGACCTTCTCGACCTGGCGGATATTCTTCGCGCTGCGCATGTCGATGAAGTCGATCACCACGAGGCCGCCAAGGTCCCGGAGCCGCAACTGCCGGCCGATCACCTCCGCCGCTTCGAGGTTCGCCCGAGTCGCCGTGTCCTCGATGTGCCCTTCCTGCTTCATTCGCCCGGAGTTCACATCGACCGAGGTCAACGCCTCCGTCGTGTCAAAGACCAGCGCTCCTCCCGAGGGCAGCGGAACCCGCCTGCGGAAGATGCTCTCGATCTGCTCCTCGAGGTTGTGCTTGTTGAAGATCGGGCGATCTCCCTGGTAGAAGGTGACGGCCTTCTTCTTATGAGGCAGCACGACGTCGAAGAACTGCTGAATCTCGCGGTAGGCGTCCTCGTCATCGACGAGGATCTCGGAGATGTCCGGCGAGTAGAGATCACGGATCGTGCGAATCACCAGGCTGCGCTCCTGGTAGATCAGCTTCGGCGCACGGATGTGCGAGGCGGCATCGATCTTCTCCCAGAGCCGCAGCAGGTACTTGAGATCCCGCGAAACGTCCAGCTTCGTCGCAGAGGCTCCCGCGGTGCGCGCGATGACGCCGAAGCCCTCGGGACGCGGGAGGGAGTCGAGCACGGCGCGCAGCTTGTCCCGATCCTTGTCGTTCAGCTTGCGCGAGATGCCCTGGCTGTCCTGGTGAGGCGTGAGGACCAGGTAGCGCCCGGGAAGGGAAAAGTAGGTCGACAGCGTCGGCGGCTTGGTCCCGTACGCGTCACGAACGACCTGCACGAGCAGTTCCTGGCCGCGTTGCAGGTGATTGTCGATGCGTCCCTTCGCGGCCTCCTTGCGCGCGGGATGCACCCGGAAGTTCACCTCGTCGAGCGGTAAGAAGCCGGCTCGCTCGTCACCGATGTCCACGAAGCAGGCTTGCAGGCCCTGGTGAACGGTCTCGATGCGGCCGCGATAGATGTTGCCCTTGGTGGAACGGTGATCGAAGGTCTCGATCTCGAAGGCATCGATGATGCCGTCGTTGAGAATCGCGACGCGACTCTCCTCCGAGTGCGTCACGTTGATCAGCATGACCTTGTTATGTTTCTTCTTCTCTGCCACGGAGTTATCTCCTCTCGTGGAAGAGGCACTCGCCCGACGAGGAATCCGAAGCGCTCAGAATCGCGCGCTTCGTACTCACCTCAAACTCAATCTCCCGCTGTCCCCGAGACTCCGGCGCCCGATGCTCGGCCTCCCTTCGACTCCTCCGCCAGCCCGGGACGGGCTGGAAAGGTTTCGACTGGGATGCCGGGCAAGTGCTCCCGTGCGGCCTGGGCGATCTCCTCGAGTCCATCCTCGGGAATCGCGGTCACGTCCGCGCGGGGTGGCTTGCGGGCCACCGTCGTCACTTGCACCCCGGAAAGGGATCCTCCTCCCGCGACGATGTCCGCCAGGCGCTGAGCCCAGGCATCGATCTCTGTCCGCGGGGGACCCTCATTTCCGAGACGATAGAAAAGGGACTGAATCACGAGAGGCCGGCGGAACGCCTCCTCCTGAATGTTGTCGAGGATGCGTTCGAACGGGATCGAGCTTCCGGCCACCTGCCGGTAGTGCTCCTCGCTGCCCGCATCCAGCTTTGCCCAGACCTGGCCGCCCCTTGCGGCGAGTCTGTCGAGCCCCTCCCTCACCCGCGGGCGATGGAAGAGGCTTGCGTTGGTGATCAGCGTCATCGCCAGGGAAGGACACTCCCGGTCGATGAGTTCGCCGATCCGTTTGACCCAGGTATGCCACTGGGGATGTGAGGTCGGTTCGCCGTCACCGGAAAAGGCGACATCGGCCAGGCGCTGGTAAGCCGCCGGCACGCCTTCGAGAGCAACCAACCGTCCCAGGGGTTCATGGGCCGCGGTGTGAAGAATGTCTGTAAGCTCTGCCAGGAGCCGATCGTCGTCCACCCGGCGAATCCCGGATGCGGACCTACGATCCACCTGGCAGTAGATGCAGCGGAAATTGCAGATCTTATCCGGATTCAGATTGATCCCGATCGAGACCCCTCGCGCCCGGCGAGAGAGCACGGCGTAAACGTAGTGGTTCCCCTGGTACGACCTGGGGTGGACGTCGAATCGCATCGCCTGGGGCTGTGGGTCCAGTCCATCGCAGGAACGGTCGGTCACCAGCGTCACCTTCCGAGTTCCAGCGAAGGTCTATGGGAAAGCCCGGCTGCGGGCAGGTGGATCGCGCAGGAACAATATCTCATCACTGGAGGGATTCTATAACGTCTTTTACTTCAATGCGCTATAAGACTTTGCCGCATGCCCGAGCCCGGGTTCTTCCGGATGGAGAGCATCCCGTGCCGAGCCACCACTATACTGGCGCGATGTCGGCCTCTCCGATCACCTGCCACCTCGAGGCGCTCGGCGCCCGGGTGACCCTCACCACGGACTCCGAGGACGTGATGCGTGCGCTCGACGCCCGCCTGGGCCGCTTCCGCAGCACCCAGGGAGGGGGCGTGCTGGTCGAGGCACGCCTCGCGTCGTCGCCTCCACGAGTCTCCGTCGACGGCTCTTCCTTCGTCCTGTCTCCGGCCTCGGCGCTCTCCCAGGCGATCAGCGTCGTCTTCCGGGCGATCATGGACCAGATCGAGCGCTTCCTCGTGCTCCACGCGGCGGCGCTCGAGCGGGACGGACGGGCCCTGCTCGTCGCCGGTCCCTCGGGCTCGGGCAAGACCACCCTGACTCTCGCCCTCCTCGAGCGCGGTTTCCGTCTCCTCTCGGATGACTTCTCGCCCCTCGAACGAACGAGCGGCCTGGTACACCCCTTTCTCAAGGCTGCGGGCATCCGGCCGGGTGCCGCGCAGGCACTGGCCAGCGCGATCACCGGGGACGCAGGGTCTCCGCCTTCCAGGTTGCTCTCCGCAGCATCGTTGCACCCCGCACAGATCGCGACCGACGCCGTCCGAGTCGCTGGCGCCGTGCTCATCATGGACCCGCGAACAAAGGCCGAGGCGGAGGCGCCCTACCTGTTCTCCGTGCTCAGCGCCGGGGACCCGCAGACGATCCTCGGTCGTTTGGCCGCGGCCCCCGGGATTCGCCATCTGGGCACCCGCGGAGCGGAGCTGCTCTTCGAGATCACACCCTCCCTGGCGTCGGCGCCCTTCCTCGACCGGCTGCTCGAGGATCACGCCAGCGAGATCCTCGAGTTTGGTCTCGTCGCCTCCCTCGAGCACGACCTCGCACGCACACCGCAGCTCGAGCCCCTGACCGCCTCGACTGCGATGATCCTGCTGGCGCGGGAGATACAGAACCGGCGCCCCGGCGGGAAGCTCCTCGCCACGGTTGACGGGAATCCCGCCCGCCTGGTGACGGAACTTGCCACACAGATCGGCCCGGTGCCCTGCTCACGCTTGATTCCCGGGAGTCCCCGTGCGACCGCTCAGCTCCTCGATCGCGCCTTCGAGCGTGGCGAAAGCGATTGACGGAA
>JANTFM010000358.1 GCA_024763475.1 Acidobacteriota bacterium
CGGAGCAGTTCACTCATGTCTGCCCCGAGCTGCTGCGCTTCCTTGGCCTGCTCGCGGGCCTCCTCGTAGCGCTCCGTCTGGGCGAACGCCGTCGCCAGAAGAACATGAGCTTGCCGGGCTTCCTTCGGCTCCTGCGACTCCTCCACAGCGACGAGAAGATGCGGAACGGCCTTGGCAGCCTGTTCCTGGGCGAGCCATCCGGTGGCGATTTTCAAGCGCACTTGAACATCGTCAGGACGCGCAGCAGAAACCTTTTCCCAAGCCGCGAGAGATTTCTCGCTCTGACCCATGTTGTCGTAGAGATCGGCCATGATGCGCTGAATGCGTGCATCATCCGGCGCGAGACGGGCCGCCTTCTCCATCGATGCAATGCCAGCGCTCCGCCGGTCCGAGCCGTAGAGCACGAGACCGAGGTTGAGCAGAGCTCCCGCGTTCTTCGGCGTGTGCTTGATCGCCTGTCTCAGATAGGCTTCCGCGCCGGAAATGCTGCCCTGCCTCCAGCGTGCGAAACCGGCGACCGAGTAGGCCTCACCGATCTCGTCCTGGGTTGCGAGAGGCGACCGAGTCACCTCGAGCGCCTTCTCGATAGCTTGCTCGGGACTTCCGGTACGGATGAGTGCTTTGGCGTAGAGCAGGTTGACCTCTGGCTCCAGGCCCGCCTTGGAGGAGGCCCTGTTCAAGGCGTTGAGCCCCTCGTCGTGGCGTCCGGCGTGGACCAGTGCCAACCCATAGGAGGCGAGTTGTTTCGCATCGTCCGGATTCCGCCGGACAGCGGCCGCCATCTCCTCGAGCCTTTTCTCACGCCACGAACGATCACGACGCTCCGGCATTGAGCGCAGATGACTGGCGCCCTCGCTCTCGGGAATCACTGGCGTCTGCGCGAGCACTTGACCAGCAAAAGCGACTCCGAGAGTGCTCACGACTCCGATCAGCACAAGGTTGGAAAAGCGAGCCATCATTCTCTCTCCCGGTCCCCCTCGGGATGCCCTCTCAGTTTTCCGCGGATCTCTCTTCCCAAAGACCCGCGCACCGCCAAAAAGAGAGTGTCACGAACGCTCGCCGCTCGCCAATCGGGCGCGGGATTGATCTTCGATACACAGGAACGGCCTCGCACGGGGCGTCGCGATCGGCCGCGCCCTGCGCGCGAGACTCCAGCCAGGCCCCCGAGACGCGGACGCGAGCATTCTCCGCCCCGAGGCGTCCTTACCCCGCTGTAAGGGTCTGTGCAAGATTGGGGCCCCGAATCTCGCGCCCAGATTCGACTCAGGTTTGATTCGCGCGATTGAGCGAAAGCAGAGGCGTCGCAGCGCTACGTCGAGGACTTCATGATCGAAGCCGGGCCGAAGATGGCCCGAAGATGGGATGCGAAACGGGGAGTGAGTCTTTCGCGGGCCCCAAGCTCCTACGGGCAGGCGGCGGGGTTGGCCTCAACCGCGGCGTCCCGACCCTCTCCGCCAGCGCCGTCAGCGCTGTCGTAGGTCCCGAGACCTCCGCAACTACGAGCACGCTGCAAGTACCACAAGCCGATCAACTGCTCGTAGTTTGCGTCGTCTACGGAGAGAGCGCTGGTCTCCGTCACAAGACACGAATCGAGAGAAGCACCCAAGTCTCCTCCCGAATCGTGGAGCGCAACGAGGTCTCCTCGCACGACATCATATTCAGACGCATCGGGCACCGCATTCCAGGAGATCGTGACGACGCCGCTGCCACGCTGAAGGATGATCGAAGCGATCCCCGTCGGCACCGCGGCTCCCTGGTCAATCAATCCATCGCAATCGTTATCGATTCCATCGAGGCAGACATCTTCCGCCCCCGGATAGGCAGCGCCCTCGCTGTCGTCGCAATCGTCGGCGCACTCGCTGAAGCCATCGCCGTCCGCATCGTCTGTCGACGAGGAGGCGAGCCAATCCTCGAAGCTGACCGCACCCGTGACCGTCGTGCCCGCGCCGCTTCCGCCGCCCGAAGGACCATCCACGGCATCCCACCAGTTGCCCGTGGCAACGAAGGTCGCCGGATCGTGATTGACGACGCCATCACCACTACCGTCGATGTCGGCATGGTAGATCCGGCTCGCATCCGCACCGGTCCCGCCCGCATCATCGACCTCGAGATCGATCCCGTTGCCGGATAGTTGCACGCAGGAGATCGAGACGCCCAAAGGCCTCCCGGGATCGGTGGCGCCGCGATAGAGGCGGATCCCCGCTCCCGTGGCCTCACGGATCGCCCCTCCAGTGATCGTCACGCCCTGGCTGTCGCTACGCTCGCCGACACAATCCTCCACCCGCTTACCCGCGACACGGACTCCCTGCTCCGTCTCCACACCCTGGATCTGGTTGTCCGCCAAGCTCGTCTGGAGCGAGTATGCGACGAGCACTCCTGTCGGCGTCTCGCCACTCCAGGCGGCCGCCGGAGACGCGCTGATCGTTGTCGACTCGATCTCCGTGTTCTGGGCCAGACGCACCACGATGCCACGCGTCGTGTAGGAGATCGCGCTCGAGAGAATGTGGTTCCCGGAAGGCAGCGCCCCCGGCCCTCCCTCACACGAGGGTCCGCCGTCGATCAGGATCCCCGTCTTCGAGCGATGCCCGCAAAGATCCGAGCCGCCAAGGTCGCGGATCATGCCGTCGATCGTCAGGTCCTCGAAGAGGTTGTTGTTGCTGTTGCCAAACACCCGCAATTCCGTGACGCCGTTCTCTCGCAAACACAAGTCCCTGAACGTCGAATCGGAGACGTTCTCCAGATCCAGGCCGATCTCGTCACCCGCGTTCTCGCCGCAGGTCACCCCCTCGCCCGCACTCTCCAGGCTCAGCTGTTTCAGCATGACATCGTGGGTGTCGCTGATCCTCATCGCCGGAAGATCGCCACTTCCCGACTGCTCGCCGGAAATCTTCACCTCGGAACACCCCGCATCGGGCGGAATTCCCTCGAGGCTCAAAGGCTTGGCGAAAGAAACATGCTCCTTGTAGGTCCCAGGGCCGATCAGCAGCCAGTCCCCATCGACGGCCTGGTCGATGGCAGGCTGGAGCTTCTGGAAACAGGTCGAGGCACCCGGGTTCCAGCCGGAATCCGCAGGGCGCCGCACGAAGTAGGGCGCCGCGACGAAGGGATCCGTGCTCGCGATACTCCCGCTTGAGGGATCGCCGCTGCCCCCGCCGGATCCTCCGGGACCGTCCGAAGCACCCCACCAGTTCCTCGGAGCAGACAAGGTGCCGTCTCCGAGATGTTCGATCGCCATCCCGTTGCCATCAAAATAGCTGTATCCGAGCTCCAGGCCCGGCCCCGTACCGGCCTCGACTCTCACCGCCGTTCCGCTGTTATTGACGAAGTGGTTCTGGGCAAACTCGACCGTGCTCCCCCCTCGCAGCAACAGGCCGTCTCCGTTGTCTCGCATCTTGTTGCAATAGAAGACCCCGGAATCTACCTGGTCGAGGAGCAACGCCTCCCCGTCGATCCCGTAGAAATCATTCCCCTCGAAACGAAGTTCACTCGCCTCGTGAATCTCGATCGCGGTGTGGGACGAAACCTCCGGATGGTTGCCGTTGTTGCCGATAGCCTCCCCGGCAAGGACGATCTCGCGGTTCTCAAACCCTTCCGCTGCGGGACGAATCACAAGACCCGGCCCGTCGTTGTTCGTCAGGTGCCCAACCTTGAACTCGATCTTCCCGTTCCCATTGATCAGCAACATCCCCGTGCCGGAATCGACGCTGCCGTCGTACACGTTGTCCCGGCCGCTCGCGGCCAGGAAGTGGTTCCAGGAACCGCCGGCGCCGGGATACCCCGTGGAGTCCCAGATCCCGCCAATGGCACATCCGGCGAGCGAGGTGTTGTCGACCTTGATGTTCCGCAGGTTGGGATGAGCGGGATTGCCGATATGCATGCAGGCAACACCCGGCGTGTCGTAGACATTGACCGCCGTCCAGTGCACGTTCGACGAGAGAATGCGGACCACATCCACCGTGCCCGATCCGCGCAGGATCGTCTTCGTCGGCGCCCCCGAGCCATCCACCGTCACGGGATGATCGATCAGAACATCTTCGTTGTAGTTTCCCTCGGCCACCGACACCGTCTCGTCATCACAGGCAACCTGCACCGCATGGTTGATGCT
>JANTFM010000359.1 GCA_024763475.1 Acidobacteriota bacterium
CATGGGGTGAAGATCGCCTCGCGTGGATTTACTGCGATGGTTCCGCATTATGCGGTCCGCGGGAGGGGTGTCAAGACGATCGATCGGATGTGGGGAGGGATCCCGGTGCCCGCCTGCGCCGGGGTGTGGGTGGGGGCCGGCAAGGAGGTGGCGCGTGAGCCGCCAGGATGGAGTGTCCTGACCGTGATCTCGTGCAATACTCCGCCCGATCCGCTACACGGGGCAAGGAGATTCCATGGTAGAGCGCGAAGTACTCGATGACGGTCTGACCTTGTTGTTCGAGAGGGTTCCGGGGGTCCGGTCCGCCAGCATCGGCGTCTGGCTGCGCATGGGCTCGCGCCACGAGCCGCTGCGGCTTTCTGGCATCTGCCACTTTATTGAGCACCTGCTCTTCAAGGGTACGCAATCGCGCTCGGCCAGGGACATCTCGCTCCTGACCGATCGGATGGGTGGCAACCTCGACGCGTTCACCTCGAAGGAGATGACCTGCTTCTACTCCAGGGTGCTCGATGAGCACCTGGGCATGGCGGTCGAGCTCCTCGCCGATATCGTCCGCAGACCTCTCTTCGAGGTGACGGAACTCGAGCGGGAGCGGCAGGTCATCCTCGAAGAGATCCGCATGGTCAATGACTCGCCCGAGGATCGGATCTACGACCTCTTCAGCGAGTCTTTCTGGCCCGGGAACTCGCTCGGGCGGCCGATCCAGGGAACGCTGGACAGCGTGTCCGGCATGAGCCGCCGCAGCGTCCAGAACTTCTTCCGCCGTGCCTACGTGCCCGAGAACATGCTCGTTTCCGTTGCGGGCCATATCACCAGCCGGGACCGGAAGCGGGTTCGCAAGGCCTTCAGCGGACTGATGCCGGGCAAGCGGGTTCGCCCCGGTCGGAAGCCACGCTTCGTACCGGGGATTCGCAAGGAGTCCCGTAAGGAACTCGAGCAGGTTCATCTGCTCCTCGGCGTTCCCGGGCTCGCCCAGGGCGACGACGATCGCTTCACGCTCCACGTTCTCAACACGGTGCTCGGGGGCAGCATCTCCTCGCGCCTGTTCCGCCGCATTCGCGAGGAACGGGGTCTGGCGTACTCGGTATCTTCCCACGTGCACGCCCACGAGGGCGGCGGCCTGATCACGGTCTACGCGGGCACCTCGCCGGATCGCGCGAAGGAGGTCCTCTCGCTCGCGATCGATGAGTTGCGCAACCTGGCCCAGACCCAGCCGGAACAGGAAGAGGTCGATGTCGCGCGGGACCATCTCAAGGGCAACATGCTGCTCGCGCTCGAGTCCACCACGAGCCGGATGAGCCGGGCCGCCCGGGAGGAGATGGTGCTCGGTCGGCACATGACGACCGACGAAATCGGCAATCGCCTCGACGCCATCGACGGCGAGCAGTTGCGTGCGCTTGCCGAGAAGCTCTTCGCAAAGCAGCAGGCAGCCCTCGCGGTCGTGGGGAATAGCCGTCGGCTGCGCGTGCGCGAGTCGAGCCTCGCGCTATGAGCGAGAGGATTCGGGTCGAGGTCGAAGCATTGGCCCACGGAGAGGGTCTCCCGCTGCCAGCCTATGCGACCGCGGGTTCGGTCGGCGTGGACCTGCGGGCCGCGGTGGACGATGAGCTCTCGCTCCCTCCCGGTGGCCGTCTGCTCGTACCGACGGGCTTGCGCGTGGCGATCCCGGTGGGTTTCGAAGGGCAGGTCCGTGGACGCAGCGGCCTCGCGGCTCGCCACGGCATAGGCCTCCCCAATGCACCGGGAACGATCGACAGCGACTACCGCGGCGAGCTCAAGGTGATCCTGATCAACTGGTCCGACGAGCCGTTCACGATTCGACGGGGCGATCGCATCGCCCAGTTGGTCTTCGCTCCCGTAGCCACAGCCGAACTCGTCGAGGTCGGGCAGGTGGGAGACACGTCGCGGGGTGGTGGAGGCTTCGGGCACACGGGCCGGCACTGATGGTCGAACTCGTCGTCCTCGGATCCGGCTCGAAGGGGAATGCGACCCTTCTTCGGACCTCTCGCACGGCGATCCTCATCGATGCGGGGTTCTCCGCCCGGCAGCTGAGACGCCGAATGGAGGCCGTCGGACAGGACCCGGACCGCATCGATGCGATCTTTCTTACCCACGAGCACTCGGACCATGTGCGAGGCCTCCCGGTCTTCCGCCGGAAGCGGGCCATGCCGCTTCTTGCGAACGAGGCCACGCTGGCCACCCTGGGCCGTGTGTTGCGGGAGGAGGTCTACGGCCAGCAGTTGCTCGAGACGGGGCAGAGCGTCGAGGTCGGCGACATCCGCGCCAGCTCCTTCTCGGTGCCCCATGATGCGGTGGACACGGTCGGATACGTCTTCGAGGCGGAGGGCATCCGCATCGGCTATGCCACGGACCTCGGGCATGTGACCCGGCTGGTGGAGGAACGGCTGAGTGGCTGCCAGATCCTTGTCGTCGAAGCCAACCATGATCGGCAGATGTTGATGGACGGACCCTATCCCTGGCCGACCAAGCAGCGCGTGGCCTCGCGCCACGGGCACCTGAGCAATGATCACACGGCGAGCCTCCTGCCACAGGTCGTCAACGGAGACACGGCCCATGTGATCCTGGCCCATCTCTCCGAGACCAACAACCACCCGACGCTGGCCCGTGCGGCGGCGGTGGGTGCAATGCAGCAGGCCGGCAGGGCTCCCAAACTGGAGATCGCGGTGCAGGAGCGGCCGGCGCCGCCGGTCGTCATCTGATGAGACCTCGCGGTCCTCGAAGCCGCCGCAGTACGAGACACATGAGGGGAATGAGACGATGATTGAACGCTATACGCGCGAGAAAATGGGGCGGCTCTTCACCGATGAGGCCCGGCTTTCGGCCTGGCTCAAGGTCGAGATTGCCGCGAGCGAGGTGCTGGCCGAGCGAGGTGAGATTCCCAAGGCCGCGTTGAAGTCGCTCAAGCGCAAGTCGGTCGTGGACGTCGAGCGCGCCCTCGAGATTGAGAAGACGGTCAACCACGACGTGATCGCGTTTGTGACCTCCGTCGCGGAGAAGGTTGGTCCCCACGGGCGCTACCTGCACCTGGGCCTGACCTCCTCGGATGTCGTGGATACGGCGCTCGCGCTCGTGATGGTCGAGGCCAGCGACATCCTGCTCGACGACGTCGACGTCTTCCTGGCGGTCCTCGAGAAGCAGTCGAAGCGTTACGCGGAGCTGCCGATGGCAGGTCGCACTCACGGAGTCAATGCCGAGCCGATCACTCTCGGGCTCAAGATCGCCACCTGGTTCGCCGAGATCCGCCGGAGCCGGGAGCGAATCGTCCGGGCGCGGGAGAACCTGCGTTACGGCAAGCTCTCCGGCGCCGTGGGGAGTTGCGCCCAATTGCCTCCGGTCGTGGAGCGGGAGGTGATGAAGCGTCTCGATCTCAAGGTCGAGCCGGTCGCCACCCAGGTGATTCCCCGGGACCGCCACGCCGAGATGCTGAACGCGCTGGCCCTCCTGGCGGCCGGTCTCGAGCGCATCGCGACGGAGATCCGTCATCTGCAGCGTACCGAGGTCCGCGAGGTCGAGGAGCCCTTCCGCAAGGGACAGAAGGGCTCATCCGCCATGCCTCACAAGCGGAACCCGATCGCCTGCGAGAACACGACGGGGCTGGCCCGCCTCGTGCGGAGCAACGCGCTGGCGGCGATGCAGAACATCGCCCTGTGGCACGAGCGGGACATCTCCCACTCCTCGGTGGAGCGGGTCATCATCCCCGACACCTTCATCCTGCTCGACTTCATGCTCGGCAGGATGACCCGGGTCGTGAAGGACATGCATGTCTACCCGAAGGCGATGGCGCGAACGCTCGAGCGGTCGCGCGGCCTGATCTTCTCCCAGACGCTGCTCCTCGCGCTCGTGCGCTCGGGGTTGACCCGCGAGCAGGCCTACAGCCTGGTGCAGGAGAACTCGATGGGGGTTTGGGCCGAGGAGCACGAGACCCTGGAGAGTGCCTGCCTCGCCGACGCGCGGATCACCAAGAGGATTGGTCGAGACGGCGTGAAAAAGGCCTTCGACCTCGGTCGCCTGCTGCGTCATGTGCCAAGCTTGATTCGCCGGGCCCTCCGTTGATTCGAGGGCACTCGTGATTCGAGGGCACTCG
>JANTFM010000360.1 GCA_024763475.1 Acidobacteriota bacterium
GTTCCTTCGCACATCCCTCATTCGGGCGCCTGCTCTCCCCCCGCGTTTTCGGCATGGCGTGCCAGGCACGTTCCTTCGCATATCCGTCATTCGGGCGCCTGCTCTCCCCCCGCGTTTTCGGCAATCACGAGGTAGAAGCGGATCGGCGTTGGGTCTGAGGCTTCTCCCAGGTCGTAGGAGAAGAGGCCGGTCGCCGAGGCGAACTCGTCGAAGGGGCCGTTGGCTTCACCATCACGGCGGATACGGTAGAGGGCGGCGGGGTCGTGGGTGGCGTCGACGGGGGAGGCAAGCCAGGTCAGCTTGATGTCTTCGCCCTCGAGCGCCAGGCGCAGGGTAGCGCCGACGCCGTTGGGAGCCTGGGCGGGGGAGGGGGTGTAACCATCGCAGGCAACCCGCTGGCCGACGATCATGACATCGTCGACCAGGGCATCGGCGACGTTTTCGTCGGAGTAACCCCACATCTGGAACCTCAGGCGCATCTGATCGGTGGGGAGAGTGTAGGGAAGGGGGAACTCGAAGTGCTTCCAGGGTGATCGAGTGACATCCCAGACCACCAGCTGATCCCAAGTGACTCCGTCG
The DNA here is from genome assembly GCA_024763475.1 of Acidobacteriota bacterium. Taxonomy (GTDB): domain Bacteria; phylum Acidobacteriota; class Polarisedimenticolia; order J045; family J045; genus JANTFM01. Next base: position 580 of record JANTFM010000360.1, read on the forward strand.
TCGTTGCTAATGTGCACGATCCACTTTCCAGCGTAGTTTTCGTTGTAGGTCCAGTACCAGTACCCGATCGTTCCGGTCGTCCAGCCTGTGGCGTCGAATCGCGGTGAGGTGAGGTACTCCCTTCCGTTGTCCACATCGTCTTCTGAGGCATCGGCGATGGGATAATCGTTACCGGTCACCCAGCAGATCGCGCCGCTCTCCGAGTGGTCGTCCTCGGGTTGTGTCACATCTCCGCCGGTGGTGCTTGCTTCGTGGGGGTCTTCGCGCACCCAGAAGCCGTCGCTTGCCGTACCGGAACGCGTCCAGCCCTTGTCGCTTTCGAAGTCGTCCTCGAAGATCACCTCTTCGATCACGTGGCCGACCCGCACGATGAAGGTGTCGGTTGTGGACGAGCCGTTGTCGTATTCGGTGGTCAGGTCGAAGGTGATGTAGCTGTCGCAGGCATCGGGTGTGGTGAAGGTGAAGTGTGGCGCGAGGGATTCGGCGCTGCTGCCGGCAAGGATGTCGGACAAGAGCGCCACGCGGTCGTGGATCTCGACCCCCGCAGTGCGGGTGGACAGGATGGCGCGTACGGCGGTGGCCGTGCCGGATTCCATCGAGTTGTGCAGCGTGACCGGGAGGGTGATCCGTTCGTCGGGATCGATGGTGCCGTTGCCGTTTCCTTCCGGCGTGTCCACGAGACGATGTCCGGCGTAGTTGACCCAGCCGGAGAGGGCGTCTGCGGCAGCCATGGCATCGATGCGTCCGTGGCCGTAGACACGATCGGGGCCTGCGTCGCCCAAGTCGATGGCGGTGGTCTCAAGCACGTGGGCCATCTCGTTGCGCGACATGTCCGGCTTGAGGGAGAGCAGCAGCGCGCCCACGCCGGCGGCGTGGGGGGCCGCGGCGGAGGTGCCGTTGAAGGAGGCGTATCCACTGCACTGATCGATAGAGTCGAGGGGTTCTGCGGGAGCGGTGATGTTGGGCTTGAGCAGGCCTGGGGGATAGGGATAGTCATTGTAGGGATGCACGCCGGACCAGGAGCTTGGTCCTTGGCTCGAATAGCTGGCGATCAGATCGCCGCAATCGGTGGCGCCAACTCCGATGGCGGCAGGGGTGTCGCCAGGTGTCGCCACGTCCTCGGGCGGACTATTCCCCTTGTTGTTTCCGACGGCAACAAAGGGGATCAGGCCCATCATCGTGATGTTGTCGAAGAGTTCTCGCCAAGTCACCCGATCCGGGTTTTCGCGGTGGTACCAGCCGTAGGACATTGAGGCGATCTGTGCCCCGTTGTCCACGGCGTACTGCAGGGCATTCCAGGAGGCGACTTCACCCGCACCACCGCCATCGATACGAATCACCATCAACTTGGCACCCGGGGCGACGCCGGTCTGCTTGCCCGAACTCCCGTCGCCTACCAGGATGCCCGCGGTGGGAGAGCCGTGGGTGCTGTAGTTGGGATGCCAAGGGTCGTTGTCGCCCTCGTAAAAGTCCCAACCGAGGAGATCATCCACGAATCCGTTGCCGTCATCGTCGATGCCGTTCTCGTCGTCGGGATCCATGACCACGCCATCGCCGTCGAGATCTTCGCCGGGATTGATCCAGATCTGGTCAATGATGTCGGGATGGGTGTAGCAGGTCCCCGTGTCCAGCAGGGCGATGAGCACTCCCTCGCCCTGGGATCCATGGGTGGACCAGAACTCGGGGGCTCGGACCGTCTGGACGCCACACTCGGCGGGAGCGTCACTTGCTGATTTCGAGTCCCCGGTGCTGAAGACGGTGGGCGTGGAGTCGAGTAGGTGAATCCGCAGCACGTCGTCCATGGCCGTGAGTTCGCGAATCAACTCGGGGGCCAGCTCGGCTGTGACCACATTTGCGATCCAGAAGCGGGAACTGCGTTCCGTGGCCTGGCCGGCGAGGCGTGCTTCTTCGAGGCGTGCGAGCAGTGAAGCCTGGGCACCGGCGGCGTGAAGCTGGAGCATTCTGCGCAGTGAATCGCGGCGCTCCTTGCCGGTCAGGCCCTGGGCGGCGGAAAGCATCTCGGCTCTAGACGCACTCCCAGCCAGTGCGATCGAAACAGGAATCCGTTCGCTTGGCTTCGCCCGGGCCAGGCGCTTCGCCAGGGGTGCTTCGATCTTGCTGAGCGCTCTCTCCGAGGCTGAAGCGGAGAGTACAATGACAAGCACACAGAAAAGGGCGCCAAGGCGACGCGCACGAAGAATGATGATGCTCAAAACGGGGCTCCCGAACGATGCGAACTTGATCGTAACGTACGCCGAATCGTTCTGAGCTGCTATCTCCACCTGCGTCCGGCGCACCGTGGAGAAAGTGCTTGTTCCTCCTGTCGATTGCATTCGAGGCGGAATCCGATAAGAAGATGTCGGTCGCTTCGGTAAATGCGTAAGCGGTATAGACGAGAGAGTAATCGTTGGTCCTGGCCTTGACACGGGACGGTCCGCCCCCAGGGAGGTACTTGATGGCCCGGATCTCCTCTCGGCAGACGAAAGCGAGAGCGTGTGACCGGTACTCTGAGGCAATCGCTTGCGCAGCATCCGCGAGATTTGCATCGGTTGACTCGAGTTCTGGTTGACGGGAATGGTCGTTGGCGAAGACCGCGGGTACCAGGAAGAGCATCAATAGAATAACCGCGAGAAAGGCGTGTGGAGGACGGCGATCTGCTGACTGAGAGTGAGGTTCTCCAGGGCAAGACGGCGCTGGATCTGGAAGGCAGAAACGAGCGTTCGAAACAGGATAGAGAGCATGCCCCATCCTGGGATGATGATCGTGCAAACTCAATGGATTCAACGCGGACGGAGTTATTGGTAGGTACACCTGGTAGACAATGCGTTCGTGCTTTCGGATACTACGCCCTCGGCAGGATGGTTGGCCTGCCGGTCCAAAGGAGATCCGATGAGTGCTTCCCGCTGTTTCTTGAGCATCCCGGCAGTAGTCTGTCTGTTGGTCTGCTCTTCGAGCGCTGCCAGCGATCCACCACCGGTCTGGGCCGACGTGTTTCCTTGGACGCAGCCACCACCAACTTCTGGGACGATGCTGGTCGGCGATTACGACAACGACGGCTGGTCCGACTACGTTGGATTCAGGGAGTCCCAGAGCCAACTGCTGTTCATTCGGGGGCTGGGGAATGGGACATTCGCTATGCCCTGGAGCCTGCATCTAGGTGAAAAGCCGCTGAGCATTGGCCTTGCGGACTATGATCTCGACGGGTGGCCTGACGTCGCGGTGGTTCTCAAGAGCAAGGAGCTGGTGGTCCTGTATGGGCGTCCAAACGGCGTTTTCGAACCTGGAACGAAATACCCGATCGAGCACCTCAATACGCAGTTTGTGGCGGGGAGGATGACCTCGGCCGACTTCAACAATGACGGATTTCCTGATATCGCGATGCGTCAGTCTTATGGCGGTGGCGTCACGCTGTTCCTCTCCTCCGGAGATGGCGCATTCGCCGAGGGACTCTCCCTCGATCCAGATCGCAGCGTGCAAGCACTCGCAGCCGCGGACTTCAACAACGACGGGAGAACCGACCTGGCC
>JANTFM010000361.1 GCA_024763475.1 Acidobacteriota bacterium
GTGAACAACTCCTGGGGCTGTCCCCCTTCGGAAGGCTGTGACACCGAGGTCCTGACCGAGGCGATCGTCGCTCTTCGCCGGGCGGGAATCTGGATGATCGCTGCCGCGGGCAACGACGGACCGAACTGCAACACGATCAAGGATCCGCCGGCGATCTACGCCGAGGTGTTCACGGTCGGTGCCGTGACGAGTTCCCGTGCGCTGACCTGGTTCTCAAGCCGTGGTCCCGTGACGGTCGATGGCTCGAGCCGGCGCAAGCCCAACCTGTCCGCGCCTGGCGACGGCGTGCGCTCCTGCGTTCCCGGCGGCGGATACTCGGTCTTCAGCGGGACCTCGATGGCCTCGCCTCATGTGGCGGGGAGTGCGGCGCTGCTCTGGTCCGCGATCCCGCAACTGACGGGTTTGATCGATATCACCGAATGCGTCTTCGAGCAGTCCGCCTATACCCCCGTCGGGTCCTTGTTTTCCCAAAGCTGCGGAGGCATTTCCCACAAGACCTACCCCAACAACATCGCCGGCTTCGGCATCGTCGATAACCAGGCGGCCGCGGCCCTTCCGGAAGGCGATGGAGATGCGGTGGCCGATGCATGTGACTGTGCTCCTGCCGATGCGGGCACCTTTGCGGCGCCGCGGCGGGTGACGGGGCTCCGCTTCACCACGCACGAGCAGTTGGAGTGGGACGATCAGTCGGCCACTTCGGGAAATGGGATCGCGTACGACACGATCCGGGGTCTCGTTTCCGACTTGCGTGCAGATGGAGACATCTCGCGTGCGGAATGCCTCGCGGCGGGCCTCGGCGGGAATTCACAAAGCGACGGCGCACGTCCCGAGATGGGGGCGGCGTTCTACTACCTGCTCCGGGCCCGGAACAGCTGCGGAACAACGGACTACACGGATCGCGCTTCGACTGCCTGTGATTCTTAGGGGCCGCGCAAGAGTGAGTTCCCAGGTCTCGGTGTTCGTGAACGGGCCGTTAGCGCGGGTTCCCTGCAGAAGCCGGCTTGGTGACGTGGCTGAGGATCCAGCTCTCGAGGAGTTGGAGCACGGCGGGATCAATCGTCGTCTCGATCGATGAATATTCGTCGATGAGTCCCGTCTTGCACGGCTGCAGGAGATGGTTCAAGCCGGGGAACTCCTTGATGGTGACATCTCGATTTCCACCTTTTTTTAGTGCCCTGGCGATGCCGGCCAGGTTGGGGCCTGCGAGAACTTGGAGGTCCTTGCTGCCGTTGATGGCGAGTACGGGGCAGCGGACCCGCTCGAGTGCGGGCAACGGGTCGTAGCGGATGAAGAAGATCGTCCATTCGTTCTGGAGCAGCTGCAGTTGCGATTCGAGCTGGGCCTTGACGCCTTCTTCCTCTGTGAGTTTGGGCTCCGAGAGGAGGACCTCGCGGGCTCGTGATGCGATTTCCTTCGTGGGGAGAGACTCGTCCTTCACGAGGGCCATGAGTTTCTCCTGGACCCTTCGGCTCGACGCAATGGTTTCTTCGCTTTCTCCAGCGGCGTGCAGGAACGCCATCGTCTGGTCGAGGATGAGCTGGTCGCCTGGCGTGCCCGGGCCTGCGAGGAGAATGATGAAGTCGATTCGATCGGAGCCCGCTGCGACCATTGGCGCGATCAATCCGCCTTCACTGTGGCCGAGCAGGCCGATCCTTTGGGAATCGATATCCGCGAGACCGGCGAGGAAGGCGACACCGGCCTGAACGTCTCGCGCGAAGTCGGCGGTCGTGCCGCTCGGGCCTACGGATTTGCCGAATCCCCGGTCATCGACGCGCAGCACGGCGATGCCGTGGCGGCTCAAGTCATCCGCAATGACGAAGAAGGGCTTGTGCGCGAAGATCGTCTCATCACGATCCTGGGCGCCCGATCCGGTGATCAGCAGGAGCGCCGGGAAGGGGCCGCCACTGCGGGGGAGGGTGAGGGTACCGGCCAAGCGAACCCCCTCGTCGAGACCGGCATACTCGACCTCTCTTTGCTCGTAGGGAAAGGGCGGAGTGGGCGTTTGTGGCCGGTTGAGGGTCGTCGCATGCTTGACGTGGCTGAGGGTGAGTGGCAGGACCTTTCCGTTCTGGGAGAAACTGCCCTTGAGTTGGCCTGTGCTGTCATCGAGTGTTCCCACGAAGCGCGCTCCGATCACGTCGATCGAGAGCTTGCCTTGTTCCGGAATGTCAACCCGTCCCAACGGGATGTCCTTCGCCCCCTGGTCGGGGCTGTCCAGCGTGCCTCCAAGGGAACCGTCTTTCCGGGTTGCGAGCCGGAAGGCCAGCCGAAGCTTGATGCTGCCAAGGTCAAGGGCGCCTTCCCAGATTCCCGCGAAGCGTTTCGCCTCCTTGATGGGGGTTGCCTTCGTCTTGAGCACACGATGTAGCTCGAGGGGGAGTTCGTGGCCTCGTTGGCTCCAGGTTCCCACGAGCCGCGTTGCGTCTTCGGACAGGGTCGCCGTATAGCGTGCTTGTGTGGTCGGGACGGTCACCGCGATCATTCCGTCCTCGTTGCGCGCGATGGTTCCCATGGGCAATCCGAACGCACCCTGCTCCGGGCTGTCGACGGTTCCGGACAGCTCTCCCTTCTCGCCGACTTCGAAGTGGAAGACGGTCAGGATCGCGGCCGTCCCGGCCTGGATGCGGCCTTCCCAGCTCCCGCAAAGAGTCTGTTGCCAGGTGGAGGGGACGGGTTCCCCCGCGATGGCCGCGAATGGGACAAGAGAAAGCAACGCTGCAGAAAGGAGAACGAGACGAAGCGGAGGGATGGCCATGGAGTCCTCGAAGTGCCGATGGTTGTCAGGCTTGGAAACAGAGTCCTCTATGATAACGCCTCGATTGTCGTGTCAGGAAGCGCCGCTCGCTTCCGGAACGGCCCGGGCTGGCAGGTAGACTTTGAAGGTGGTGCCCTGGTCGATCGTGGTCTCGAAGAGAATCGTGCCGCAATGTTTCTTGACGATGCCGAATGTCGACGCGAGGCCGAGGCCGTTGCCGTGAACCTCACTGTTCTTCTTCGAGGAGAAGAAGGGCTCAAAGATCCTGTCGCGAGAGGTTTCGGGAATGCCGCAGCCCGAGTCGCTGACGCTCAGTTCGATGTACTCACCGGGCTCGAGTTCGGCATGAAGGGCGCAGAAGTTCCGGTCCAGGGAACGGCTCGCGCTCTCGAGCAACAGGCGGCCTCCCCGGGGCATGGCATCGCGGGCATTCAAGCAGAGGTTGAGGACAACCTGTTCGATCTGCCCGTGGTCCGCATGAATCGGCGGGAGAATCGGTTGCAGGAGCACCTCCAGTTCGATGCTCGGGTTGAGGATTCTGGTCAGCATGGATTGCATGCTGCGGAGAATTTCATTCAGATCCAGGTCTTTTCTCAGCGAGCGGTCTCGGCGAGAGAAGGTCAGCAGCTTCCGTGTGAGCGATGAACCCCGCGACGTGCAGTGCAGGATCTCCCGCAGGCTGTTCTCGATCTCTGGGTATCCGTTCGGGATCTCGATCTGGCAGATCTCGGCATATCCTGCGATGGCTTGCAGCAGGTTGTTGAAGTCGTGAGCGACCCCCCCGGCGAGTTGGCCGATGGCGTCCATCTTCTGCGCTTGCCGGAGTCGCTCCCCCAGCAGGCGTTTCTCCTCGTCAAGGCGTCGAAGCTCCGTGATGTCCTGTTGGCGGCCCCAGGTGCGGAGCAGGAATCCGCCTTCGGCAACACCGGTCGCACTGTTCTTGAAGTGAACGCTCTCGCCATTCGGGAGGAGTTCGCAGGTCTCGTGATCCGTGACGCGGTATCCCTCGCGGACGTAGTGCTCCGCGAAGCTTAGCCACTCGGGAGTCCGGGAGAAGAACTCGGAGAGATTCCTTCCGATGACCTGGTCACAGCTCTCCACTTTGTAGAGCTGCGCGAAGGCCTCGTTGCATTCCACGATGATGGCTCTTTCGTGGATTTGCACGGCCTGTTCTTTCGGGCTGAGCTTTGTGTTGATCGGAGGATCGTACTCGCTGCACCAGATGCCTTCGGAGGAACTCTCGAAGAAGGAACGGAAGCGTTCCTCGCGAACTTGCACCGGTTCCTGCACGCGCGAAACGGGGCCCGACACACACTCACCCGATTCGCGAGACT
>JANTFM010000362.1 GCA_024763475.1 Acidobacteriota bacterium
CGGGGTTCCTCGGTGGTCGAGGAAGCGAATGGCCGGTGAGCGCGTTCATGCTGGTGGTCCACGGGGCACGCGGCCGTTGGACCGGAGCCGGGGAAACGAGGCCACGAGGATCAAGGTGCCGGTGAGACAGCGGGGGCAGGGATGAAGGCGCGCTGTAAGTGTAACCCGCCACTTTCTGTAAGTCCGTAGCCAGGGGTTTCTTTCAGACTCGGTAGAAGCGAGTAGTCGTGGCGAGCTAACCTGCGAGCAGCGTTTTGGGGCACGCAGGAAAGCCCGCCACGGGAGTCGTGCGCTCAAGAGGCTGAAGTTTGGATGCCTCTCCCTCCTGGGCGCCAACACGAGATCAGTTTACTCGCCGGAGAGCTTCGCGACTACGTCACCGCCGTTGAGCAGGGGGAGGCGTCTTGGCGGGACCTGTTTGCCGAGGCAGGGATTCTCTGTCCCCGTTGCCAGTCGTTGGGCTGTGCCCGTTTCCATAGTTGGTGGCGACGGAAGAGGGTCATCGACCTGTCTACGGGCGAGGTGTTCACCAATCTCGCCATTTGCCGGGTGGTTTTCTGCAATTCGTCGACTCAGTCCCTTTGGCCAGCAGAGGTATGGCGGGGGAAAGCCACGCTAACCTCGGTTGTCGAGGCGGTGGTGCATGTCGCAAGAGAGGGAATCGAGGCCGCCTGGGAGTGGAGCCGGGCTGCTACTGACCAAGGGCGCGAGATCACGTCCCGGAGGACGCTGCGCCGCTGGAAGGCGGCTGTGGAGCGGCGCTTGATACCCAGCGCAACCTCGTGGCTCCGTGAGGTGGAGTGGCCGGGGTCATCCCCGGCAGAGCAGCTCGAGCAGCTACTCGAGGAGCTTTCCGCAGACCACCTTCTCTCCTTCCGCGCTGCCACGGGGCGCGCGATGCTCGACAAGACAGCGCGCCACGACGAGAGCCCTGCGGCAGACAGGGCTACGAGACCGGTCCCGGGACGGCTCGATCCCTCCGCACCACACGAAACGCCTCGTCCTCGACGGCCCCGGGGGTCATGGTCGGCGCGTTCGGCCCGGGGATCCCCCCGGAGCCGCTTCTTGGAGGACCCAAGGCATGATTGAGGACAAAACCACTCTTCCCAGACCCACACCTCGCGACTGGGCCGTCTTCCGCTACGGCCTGATCTCCGAGGCGACGAGACCGCGAGACGGCCATTCAGCGAGCCAGATTCTGATTCGAGTCGCCACCCAGCAGCATCAGCTCCCCGATGGCTCGATGCGGCGCTACTCGGTCCCGACTCTCAGGCTCTGGCTCCAGCGCTATCTCGCCGAAGGGCTCGAGGGCCTGATGCCCAGGAGCCGATCCGACAAAGGAGCCTTCCGGGCGATCGACGACGACACCGCGGAAGCGATCGCCCGCTACCGTGTCCAGCACCGGCAGCTTTCCGTCAAGCTCTTTCACCAGATTCTCCATGAAGACGGCGTGCTCGGAGGAAAGACCCTTTGCGAGGCCACACTGCGCCGGTTTCTCAAGGCCCGCGGCCTGGCCAAACCGGTCCGCTCACCGGACAGAGCCCGGGCCAAGTACGAAATGCCCCATCCCAACGACCTCTGGGTCGCCGACTTCATGCACGGACCTCATATCGGAACCGGCAAGAAGAGGCGGCGGGCCATACTCTGCGCGATCATCGACGATCACTCGCGGGTGATCGTCGGCGGACGTTTCTCCTACACCGAAGAAACGGCCGATCTGCTGCACACCTTTCGTGATGCTATCGCCACCTTTGGGATCCCCAAGCGGTTTTACTGCGACAATGGCCCGGCTTTCACCTCGCGCCACCTGGCCGAGGCCTGTGCGCGCATCGGATGTGCCCTGTTGCACTCCGAGCCTTTCGACTCCCCCTCCAGGGGCAAGATCGAGCGTTACTTCCGCACCGTGCGCATGCGCTTTCTTCCCCGTCTGACGGAAGGCGATCTCGGATCGATCGAAACCGTCCAGGAGCGCTTCGACGACTGGCTTCGCCAGGACTACCACCTCAAACGTCACGGAGGCATCGCCGCCAAACCGCTCGACCGTTTCCTTGCCGGTGCCGAGCAGACGCTGATCAACAGGCTCTCACCCCCGGAGATCGACCACGCTTTCATGGCCCGCCTGAATCGTCTCGTCCGGAAGGATGCCACCATCAGGATCCACAACACCTTCTACGAGCTCCCGCCAGAGCTGATCGGGACCCGCGTCGATATCCGCTTCCCCGTCGGACGGCCCGAGGAGCTGATCCTCTACCGGGACGACAAGCCCGTGACCCCGATCCGCCGCGTCGATCTCGTCGACAATGCCCGCTTCCATGCCCGCAAGGTCGAGCTGTCCTACGCCGATGTCATCGACAAACGAGCCCGGGAGGAGCGCCGATGATCGAAGCCCGTTTCGGACTCAGCTCCCGTCCTTTCGACAAGGCGATCGCCACCAGGGACCTCTACTCCTGGCCCGGACTCCAAGAGCTCGAAGCCCGCCTCGAGATGGCCAAACAAGCCCGCGGAATCATGCTTCTGACCGGTGAGCCGGGCACCGGAAAAACCGTCGCTTTGCGCCGTTTCGTCGATTCCCTCAACGCCGAGCACTACCACCCGGTCTATCTCCCCCTCGCCACCGTCACCGTGCTCGATGCCTATCTCCAGCTCAACCGCGCCCTCGGAGGCCAGCAAGCCCGGGGCAAAAGCCAACTGTTTCGCGAAATACAGCAGGGGGTCGCCCAACTCGCGGCTCAGGGCAAACAGCCTGTCGTCATCCTCGACGAGGCCGACCTGATGCGCTCGCCCCTTTTTGACGAATTGAGAATCTTGCTCAACTTCGAGATGGACTCCAAGGACCCGCTGCTGATGATCCTTGCCGGACAGCCTCAGATGCTGGCCAAACTCGCCCTGAGGATCCATCTCCCTTTCCGCCAACGCGTCGCGATGCGCTACCGGATGCCCGCGATGGACGAAAAACACACCAAGGGCTACGTCGAGCATCAGCTCCGGCTTGCCGGCCGCAAACACAAGCTCTTCACCGACGAGGCCATGCTCCAGCTCTTCGTCCAGTCCGGAGGCGTCCCCAGAGCCATCGGAAACCTCGCCCTGACCGCGATGTACAACGCCGCGGCCAGAAACAACGACATCATCGAACTCGATGACCTGCTCGCCGCCGCCAAGGAGGTCGCATGATCCTTTCCGAAACGACCGCTCCAGACCCCGAAGTCCAGAGAATCCTCGACTATCTCGAGCATCGATGGCCCGACTACCACTTCGACCCCGAGATCGATCCCGATTTCGTCACGGAACTGATCGCTGATTCCCCGGACCTCGATCTCCTCGAGCAGATCAAGACCATGCGCTGGTACTACGAGACACCACCCAAGAAACCCCGCGCCGCGATTCGCCGCTGGCTGGCCAATGCAAGGAAACGAAGATCCTGGTAAGCCCCAATCTACAGCCACAACAAAAAACCACGGCCAGCGCGCCAGGGCCCGGTCCCCCGCGCTGGCCTTTTCATTGCCATCCCTCGCAACTCAATCCTCCCCACCACAGAACATCACGCTCAACTGCCTGCCGCTCCCTTGACCGAGGTCACTTACGCTTGCCAGTAATCCTGCCCTGCGACAACGCTATCCTGCTTGGTACGCCGGTTTCAAATAATGTGACGCGTTACACGGGAGACGACGGCAGCGACTTCTTCGGCTTTCAGGAGCCCACGACCGTCGCCGGCACTACGTATCTGCCGGGGCAGGTCGTCCGTTACAGCGGCGGCAACTTCTCCCTCTTCGTCGATGATCCCGGCTTCCCGGCGGATCTCACGCTCGCGGCACTCTCGCTGCCCGGCTCTCCCGGCCGTGTCGAAAACCTCCTCCTCGACCGCCAGGGCAGCGACCTCTCCCTCCAGTGGGACCCGACCTGCTCGAGCGAAGGCGACGACTACGCGGTCTACGAGGGGACGATCGGGGAGTTCGCGTCTCACCAGGGCGTCGCCTGCACCACTGGAGGCAGCACCTCGGCGGTCGTGGCTCCCGCCTCGGGCCAGCGCTACTACCTCGTCGTGCCGCTCAACGGCACCTTCGAGGGCAGCAACGGAACCACCTCGGA
>JANTFM010000363.1 GCA_024763475.1 Acidobacteriota bacterium
TGGGCAAAGAGATCGCGATGAACAAGGGTCTGCGTTTCGCCATTCGAGAGGGTGGCCGCACCGTCGGTGCGGGTACCGTGACCGAGATCATCGAGTAAGCGCGCGAAACGGACGGAAGGGACGAAGCAATGACCTCAGACAAAATCAGGATTCGGCTCAAAGCCTATGATCATAGGATCCTGGATCAGTCCACGAGCGAGATCGTCGATACGGCTCGTCGGACCGGCGCGATGGTCGCCGGCCCGATTCCCCTGCCGACTCTTCGCAGCGTTTATACGGTGAACAAATCTCCCCACGTCGACAAGAAGTCCCGTGAGCAGTTCGAGATTCGGACCCACAAGCGCCTGCTCGATATTCTTGAGCCCACGCCGGAAACGGTGGATGCGTTGATGAAGCTTGATCTGCCGGCGGGAGTTGACGTCGAGATCAAGGCTTACGGTGCCTGAGGCGGAGGCTTGAGTGATGGTTAACGGACTCATTGGCAAGAAGATCGGAATGACCCAGGTCTTCCTCGAGGACGGCAGGTCTGTGCCGGTTACCGTCTTGCAGCTGGGGCCTTGCGTGGTGGTTCAGCGCAAGACCAACGAGCGGGACGGGTACGAAGCTGCGCAGCTCGGCCTGATCGAGGATACGCCGAAGCGTCACCCCAACAAGCCGACCCAGGGGCACTTTGCCAAGGCGAAGGTTCCGCCGACTCGTGTCCTGCGCGAGTTCGCCGTACTCGAGGGGGAGAATCCGACCCCTGGCGACATGATCACCTGCGAGATTTTCAAGGCTGGTGAGAGGGTCGAAGTCAGCGGCAAGAACAAGGGACGTGGCTTCCAGGGTGTGATGAAGCGCCACAATTTCGGCGGTGGCCGGGCGACTCACGGCTCGATGTTCCACCGGGCACCAGGCTCGATTGGACAGTCGGCTTATCCTGCGCGGGTTTTCAAGGGCATGCGCATGCCGGGTCAGATGGGTGATAAGCGCATCACGACCAAGGGCATCGAAGTGATCGAGGTCGATGCCGCCAAGAACCTGCTCATTGTCAAAGGCAGTGTCCCGGGCGCGCGGGGCAGCCTGGTCATGGTCCGGCGCGGAAGCGCCGGCTAGGTGGAGTGAATCATGGCCGAGATGTCAATTCTTAACATGAAGCGGGAGTCTGTTGGCAGCGTCGATCTTCCTGACGCCGCCTACGACTATCCGCTCAAGCGGCACCTGCTCTACGAAGCGGTGCGCCACTATCTCGCCTGCGGGCGTGCGGGCACCCACAAGGTCAAGAACCGTGTGGAGGTCAGCGGCGGTGGTAAGAAGCCCTGGCGTCAGAAGGGCACAGGCCGGGCCCGTTCGGGATCCAGCCGTTCGCCCATCTGGAAGGGCGGAGGTGTTGCCCACGGGCCGCAGCCTCGAGACTACTCGTATCGTTTCCCGAAGATGGCCCGGCGCAAGGCGCTTGCCTCCGCTCTCTCCGAGAGGCGGCGTGAGGACGCCTTGGTGTTGGTCGATTCCTGGGAATTGGAGACGTCGAAGACCAAGGCTCTGGCGTCCCTGGTTCGTAGCGGACTCGGGATCGAGGGCAAGGTGCTGCTCGTCTTCGACGGCGAGAACTCCAATATGGAACTCGCGTCTCGCAATCACCCGCAGATCGGTGCTATCAGGGCGCTCCAGCTGCACGCCTACGATGTGCTCAACTTCGACAAGATCGTAATGAGCAAGGCGGCAGCGCAGCAGCTCGGGGAGGTTCTGGTCCGATGAACAGCCTGAGTGCTTACGAGATCATTCGGCAACCGCGTCTCACGGAGAAGGCGACGCGGCTTCGTGAGGAAGCCGCCCGCTGGAAGAAGAGCGGCGATACCTTTGTCTTCGAAGTCGACTCGCGTGCGAACAAGATCCAGATTCGCGGCGCGATCGAGGAAATCTTCGGGGTCAACGTCGCCCATGTTCGTACCGTGAGCATGCATGGCAAGAAGAAGCGCTACGGCCGCTTCGAGGGTTACAAGGCTTCCTGGAAGAAGGCCTACGTGACTCTCAAGCCCGACAGCAAGACTATCGATTTTCTGGAAGGCTGAGCGCTCTCGACATGAGAGACGCTGACGAGGCGATGTGATGCCAGTCAAGAAATTCAAGCCGACTTCACCCGGCCGCAGGCAGATGGAGGTCCTGATCTCTCCAGAGATCACGACCGACAAGCCCTACAAGCCCTTGCTCGAGCCGAAGAAGAAGTCCGGTGGCAGGAGCAGTACTGGGCGGGTGAGCATGTGGCACCGCGGAGGCGGCCACAAGCAGCGCTATCGCGTGATCGACTTCAAACGCGATAAGCACGACGTTCCGGGCCGTGTGGCGACGATCGAGTACGATCCGAACCGCTCCGCGAACATCGCTCTGATCAACTACGCAGACGGCGAGAAGCGCTATATTCTCTCTCCGGTCGGACTCGCCGTGGGGCAGGAGATCCTGTCCTCGGAGAAGGCCGACATCGTCGTGGGGAATTGCCTGCCGCTGCGCGCGATTCCGGTCGGATCGACCGTGCACAACATCGAGCTTCGCCCGGGCAAGGGCGGCCAGATGGCACGGTCCGCCGGTACCTCCGCGCAGCTTCTTGCGAAGGAAGGGCGCTACGCGCACATGCGTCTCCCCTCCGGCGAGGTTCGCCTGGTTCTCGTAGAGTGCCGGGCGACCATTGGACAGGTCGGCAATACCGAGCACAACAACATCAGCCTCGGCAAGGCGGGTCGCTCCCGCTGGATGGGCCGCAGACCGGTGGTGCGCGGTGTGGCGATGAACCCTGTCGATCACCCCCATGGTGGTGGTGAGGGCAAGTCCTCGGGAGGCCGGCATCCGGTCACTCCCTGGGGTGTTCCGACGAAGGGTCATAAGACTCGCAACAGCCCGCGCACGGATAAGTTCATTGTCCGTCGCCGCGGTCAGAAATAGCGGGAGGCTTCCGTGGCACGTTCCGTCTGGAAGGGTCCCTTCGTGGACGACCACCTGATGAAGAAGGTGGAAATGATGAACGATACGAGCGAGCGCAAGGTCATCAAGACCTGGTCGCGGCGTTCGACCGTAACTCCTGAGATGGTCGGTCATACGATTGCGGTGCACAACGGCCGGAAGTTCATTCCGGTCTTCCTTACCGAGAACATGGTGGGTCACAAGCTTGGTGAGTTTGCTTCGACTCGCACCTATCGCGGGCACGGCGGCAAGAAGGACAAGCGGGCCAGGCGTTAGGCCCCGGGAGAATACGTGATGGTTTCGCACGCGAAGCTGCGCTTCCTCAAGCAAAGCCCCCAGAAGGTCCGCCTCGTGGCGGATCAGATTCGAGGGCGGGATGTTGGCGAGGCTGTGGCGATTCTCAAGACCAGTACACGGCGCGCGGCACGGCACCTCGAGAAGCTCCTTGATTCGGCCGTAGCCAACGCCGCAAACCGCGAGGAGCGCGTCGATGTCGATGAGCTCTATGTTTCGCGGATCTGCGTTGACAAGGGCCCCGTCGAGAAGCGCGGACGCGCAGGAACGATGGGCCGGTTTTTCCCTCTGCTGCGCCGGCGCAGCCACGTACTGGTTGAGCTGGATCTACGCAAGTAGGTTCGCGGACACTAGAGAACGAGGACGCGAGATGGGTCAGAAAGTTCATCCTTACGGATTCCGGCTCGGTTATAACCGCACCTGGAAGAGCCGCTGGATCGAGAGCAAGCGCTACGGTGAGTTCCTTCACGAGGATCTGCAACTGAGGGAGCTGCTGAAGAAGCGTCTCTTCCACGCCGGAATCAGCAACATCGAGGTCGAGCGTGCGGGAGAGAAGAAGCTCAAGGTCAGCCTCTTCACTGCGCGCCCGGGAATCATCATTGGGCGCAAGGGGACCGAGGTCGACAAGCTTCGTGAGGATATCAAGAAGCGCACCGGACGGGATGTCTTCATCAACATCCTTGAGGTGGACAAGCCGGAACTCGACGCGCAGCTCGTCGCTGAGGGCATCGCGGCCCAGCTCGAGCGCCGCATCGCTTTCCGCCGCGCCATGCGCAAGGCGGTGGAGTCCGCTCAGCGCTTCGGTGCGAAGGGCATCAAGGTCCGTTGTTCCGGGCGTC
>JANTFM010000364.1 GCA_024763475.1 Acidobacteriota bacterium
AGAAAGCGCCTGGTCTTTCCAGCGAGCAGCCGGGCCACGATGCGCCAGTGCAGGGGCAGCTCCGCCAGGAGTGTCGCCCGATCCGTCGCGGTGGACGAAGAAGACCGCTCCTCGTCGCCCTGGAGCAGGAGCGCGAGCATGCCCATCACTTCTCCCGGCTCCTCGGACCAGCGCCGGGAGAGCAGCGTCCGGTGACGCGAGCGGCACCCGTAGCGGTCTACGAAACGTCCGAACGCGTCACGGGCGGCCCGGGGAAGGGCCTCGAGAGACAGCTCACGCCCCCCGGACGAGAGTTCCTGCGCGGCGAGTGGATCCTGCCTCACGAGGGACACGAGCGCGGCAACATCCCTCTCGATGCTCGCCGTGATGCTGCTGGAAGCCCCGCTGATCAGGGCGAGGAACCCGGCGTGGGAGAGCCCGCCAAGGTCCTCGCACACCCAGCGCAGGGCCCAGACCAGAGTGGTCGCGTAGCCATAGGCCCACTGATTCGACTCCTGCAGGTCTCCCATCACCGCCACCGTGGCGCGGACGCGCCGGAGAGCCTCGCGAGCCGTCTCGTCGGGCATGGCCTCGATCCGCCGAAGGTGTTTGCCAATCGCCTCCATGCCGCGGCGAGAGCACTCCTCGCAGAAGAAGAGATTCGCCAGGGGCTGCCTGAGCGTGAGCGCGAAGAGACGAGCCAGCGCGCCCAGCAGGCGTCCCCAGCGAGGAGCGGGCAGATCGGCGGCACTTGATCCTGGCGGCAGCAAGGCCGTGATTTCCTTCAGGCGCAGCGCTCGGGGCAGCAACTCCACGAGCGGGCGGATGCTCCCACAATTGACGTACAGGTACCCGCCAATCACGCTCATCGTCGGAAGCGGCAGCTCGAGTCCGATGGCTCCCGCCACCGCGCTGAAGTCGAAACGCGGAGCGTGACGGACCATCACCTCCGCCATGAAGGGCGTCAGCTGATCGGCCCACAGGTCGTCGGCGATCTGCCGGGTCCACGACCCCGGCGGGATCTGCTCGGAATCCCCAAGGGTCGTGATCGCCCGGGCCTGCAGCAGCCAGAGCTTCCCCTCCCCGTCCAGCGCCCACTCGATATCCACCGGCTTCTCACCGCTAAGACCCTCCGCTCGACGAGCGAGCTCCGCGATTTCACGCCAGGTGGACGCCTCGGGCCCACCCCCGCCGGGACGATCCTCCACCTGCAGGCCGCCTTCGCGCTGGATCCTGGCCCGCGCAGGGGTCACGTGGCCGCTGACGAGCTCCTCCCCGAGGCCGGGAACCGCCTCGACGACGACCTCGCCTGACGACGGCGCCATCGGATCGCGGGAGAAGGCCACGCCGGCCCAGCACGGATGCACCATGGTCTGGATCACGACCCCCATCAGCGGGGCCGATCCCGCCGGGGAGTCCTCCAGGGGCTTCTGGGCGAGATAGGCCTGAACGAGCTCGGAGTGCGCGCTGGCCCAGCAGGTCTCGACGGCCGCGAGCAGATCGTCTTCGGCCCGGACATCGAGAACGGTGGCGTACTGCCCTGCGAAACTCGTGTCCTGCAGGTCTTCCTTCGTTGCCGAGGAGCGGACGGAGAGTCCGCCGGCGAGGCCCAGTTCCGAAGCGATGACGAGAAGCGCCTCGCGCAAGCCCTCCGGCCAGCGGCCCTGCTCTCGAACGAACGCGTCGGCTTCCGCGGAGATCACCACGGCCGGCGGCACGGCAAAACCGGCGCGGTGGGCCCGCGCCAGGGAGAGGTACTTGTGCCCCGCATACCCTGGATCACAAGCCCGCTCGTCAGCAAAATTCAGCAGATATCGATTCGTCACGCTGGGGATTGTACCCTCTAGCCATGCAAACCCTCATTCGACGCAAGATCGCAACGATTGCAGAACGCTTCCACTACGAGGCCCCGACCCTGGAGCTCTCGGGCGTGCGGCTCCCCAGGAACCTGACGCTGATGGCGCTCTCGTTTCTGCTCGACGGCAACCACCTGATCTTTGGCGATCCAGGTTGGGGCAAGACCACCTCTGCGAAGGTGCTCGCCTCGGTCTTCACCGGGGTGCCCTACGACCTCTACGACAAGATCGAAATGCGGGGTAACCCGCAGAAGTACGAGGAGAAGACGATCGCTCGCCCGGACTATGGAGCCCTGGCAACGGGTCGTGAGTCGGTCATCTGGCTCGGGGCGCTCGGAACGCCTGTACTCGTGGTCGACGAGCTGAACCGCTTTTCGCTCGAGATGCAGGACGTCCTGCTCCAGGGCATCGACACGGGCACCTGGCAGTACCTGAACGCGACCCACGTCCACAAGGCGCCGGCGTTCTTCACGGCGAATTTCCGCGGCGAGAGCACCAACAGCTTCCTGCCGCCCCTCCTCGACCGCATGGCGATCATGACGGAGGAGAAGTACGCCGGGGCAATGGCCGACTACCATGCGGCCCTCGGTGAGCGCCAGCGGGTTCTCTGTGCGCCCAAGCTCTCCAGCGAAGCGCTCTCGCGGCTCGATGCGGAGGGAATCGCCGCGTTCCTTGCCTTTCTGGACCAGCATCGCCTGGAGACGGTCGAGCCAATCCGCGCCGCACAACGAGAGGAGATCAAGCAGCAGATCCAGGAACTTCCCTGTGCCTGGTACGACGAGCAGCTGCGGGAAGGACACAACGACGCGCTGCTCTTCTTCTACGCATTCACGGCCGAATTGAATCATTCGGAGCAGTACGGCTGCAAGAGGGTCACCGACCCGATCAGCGATGACACGCACGACTTGGCACATCTCGGCTGCCGGGTGCACAGCTCCTTCAGTCCACGCAGCCAGATGGCCGCCCTGGACTACGCCCGCGGCCTCGCCTGGCTCCTTGGCGACGAGTGCGTCGAGATCGATCACTTCAAGGCGGTGCTGCCCCATGTGATCGCCCACCGCTTCGAATTCAGCAGCGAGTTCCGCAACAACCAGGCCCAGGTCACCCGCGCGGAATGCGAGGAGCTGCACCTCGCCCACCAGCTCGTTGAAGAAGCCCACGAGCACTACCGGCAAGGCGCCCCGGGCCTGCTGAACCTGCTGGCCACCCTCCAGGAGCTGCGCGGTGCATCGCGGAACGCCGAGCTCCTCGACCTCGATCCGGACGCCTACGACCATCCGCTGGCCAAGGAGATGATCCTCAGCGCACAGGCCGATCTGACGGCAGGCTCCGGAATCGCTGCGGCCCCGAAGGGCACGCGCTTCTGATGTCCGAGCTTCTCGAGGAGTGGCGGCGGGCCAAGGCCCTGTTCCACTACCCGACCATGAAGGATCCCCGCCTCGGGGAGCAAGCCACCGGCGCCCGCTACGATTTCCGCGCCGGGCAGGTCGCGATCGATCCGAAGGTCGCCGCGGGTCTGGCCGAGAAGAGCGGTGCCAGCCCAGGGGAGATGCTGCACGGACTCTCCGTGCTGGCCATCTCCCAGTACATGGCCTATCCCCGCACGCTGGCCAACGCCCTCTTCCTCTACAAGGTCATTGCGGATTTCCGCCAGGCCGAGGATTCCCCGTCTTTCGTGCCGCTTGTCTTCCGGAGCTTCTGCGACCTGGCCGCTGGAGTGACCTGCTCCCGGAGGCCGGAGCAACGCGATCCCTACTTGAAGACCCTGAGCGCCTGCGCCGCAGAGATGGAAGGCAGAGAACGCGAGCTCTACGAGCTGCTGCTCGCGTTCTTGCGTGGCGAGAGCGACCCGGACCTGACCGAGTCCCTCTCCGCCGTCGACCTTGGCCAGGCGTCGAGGGCGATCGAAACGACGCGCCTGGGCTGTCTGCGATGGATGGAGACTCTGCGGCACGCAGGCTGGGCGCACGACGAAGAGGGAGACGAAGCATCCCGTGGCGGGGGCGGCAACGCCTTGACGGGCGCCGGCAAGGGCGGAACACCGGCGGCGAGCCTCCTCGAGGAAATCGTCCGCGCTCCCCGCAGGCAGGTCGAAGACGCACTCACGGAGCTGGCCGATCGCCTGACCCGGGGCGAGTACTGTCAGCTCGAACAGGTCGTCGAGACCTTCCTGAGGACTCCCCAGTCCGGCACCGCCCGCTCAGACGGCCTGAAATCGTATGGG
>JANTFM010000365.1 GCA_024763475.1 Acidobacteriota bacterium
CGGGTTTCTTCGATCACATGGCAGTGTGAATATCGAGACCACCTATCCCGGCCGCGGGAGCGGGAGGACGCTTGGCTGGCGCGTGAACGCGCGATGTCGCCTACGCTCCTCTCCATGAATATTCATCGAGAAATAGTCTGCGGAGGAGCTTGCGTTGCCCATGAAAGACCGGCTTGACAACGTAGCTACTAGTAGCTACATTTCTCTCATGCGCGCAGTTGGCATCAAGGTACTCAAGAACAAACTCAGCGAATACGTGCGTCTTGCGGCGAGTGGGGAGACGGTTCTTGTAACCGATCGGGATCGCGTCGTCGCCGAGTTGATTCCCCCACGGACAGGTCGTGCCAGCGAACTAGCGGATGCGCTGCTTGCCGAGGCCGTAAGGAAGGGTTGGCTGCGTCCGCCGGCGGTCCCGGGAAGCGATCCCCCCGCGCGGCTTCCGGTCACTTCCGCCGACACGATTCAAGACGAGTTGGATCGAGACCGGGGCGAGCGATGATCTACCTCGACACGTCGGTGGCCCTCGCGCACCTGCTCGCCGAAGATCGATGCCCTCCCGATGCTCTTTGGTCCGAATCGCTGATTGCGAGCCGCCTGCTGGAGTACGAGTTGTGGAACCGCATCAACGCCCGCTTGCTGGCCGACTCGCACGGCGAGGCTGTTCGTGAACTCATCGGAAGGGTTGCGCTGCTCGAACTTGCACCACCCGTGCTCGCACGCGCGCTCGAACCTTTCCCGAAGCCCGTCAGGACGCTCGACGCCCTGCACCTCTCTTCGCTGGAGTTTCTGCGCAAGCAGGGCCAGACGGTAAAGCTCGCGAGTTACGACGAGAGACTGCTGGCCGCCGCGAAGATCCTCGGAATCCCGATCCAGGACTGCTGATAACGGAGCCTGTGTTTCCGCACTTGCTCCCCTCGTATCGGACCATGATGGGTACTCAGAACGGGCAGATCGAGCACACGTCGCTTTCATCCCGCGTTGTGAGTTGACACAATCCGGGAGCGTGGTTGTGTTTCGTATCGAAGCACTCGACCAAGACACGCCAGTAGAGTTGGTTACTCTTCTTGTTCCGCGGAGTGGACCTGGATTGCCCCGCCGTCGGCACCTGGGGCATGACCTCCCCCGGCTTGGAACGCGAGAACACGAATCCCGCAGCTTGTCCGTAGAGCGACTCACAGCACACTCCGGGGAAGAACGGACCAGGCAGTGTAGACTCGCACCTGCCTATTCCGGGTTCGAGTCCTGCCGATTCCGGGTTCGAGTCTTGGAGGTGGGAAGCGATGGCGAATGAGCGTCGTAGGACCTTTCTGAAGGGGTCGGCGCTTGGCGTGGGCGCCACCGGAGTCTGTTCCCTCCTTGGCAGCGGATGCGGGACCGGCTCGGCCGAACGAGGGAGAAAGCCCCTCGTCGTCTCCACCTGGTAACGCTGGGTGGGTGATTGTTGCATCCTCAGCAGAATCTGTTGGTGCCCTCCGGTTCTGGGAGTTTTCCAAGCTGGTGATACATCGCGATTTTGAAGGCGCGCGCCATGCTAAATCCGTACGCTCTTCTGGTGGCGACTTTCACTTTGTTGTTCAGGCCCTCGACAACGCCGGTGGAGATCTCCCTAAGGCGTACCTGGCAGCAGCAAGCGCAAGGGGAGGGTGTTGCGGGCCAACCCCTCGGTCATGGGTTCGCACGAGAAAACGCCTCGTCCTCGCATCCTTTCTCCAGGCCAAAGATCGCCCGGAGAGGGGACGCGAGAATGAGAAGCTATCACTGCGCGCGCCCCATGGGACCATTCGCCCCTCCCCGGATGCCGGTGAGAAAAGAAAGGGGTTGGAACGGGAGCGTCCTGCGAGATATTGGACGGGTTCGAGTGAAGCCTGATGCGGCAAATCGGCCCCTGCGGGGAGAAGGAGAAGCGGAAATGGTCACGGACAGAAGACGTTTTCTCCAGGCGGCGACCCTGGGTTCTCTCGCGCTGGGACTGGCCCATGCCGGGACGACGGTGCAGGACGAGACGGCGGCACAGAAGCCCGCGGACAAGAGGTTGAAGCTGCTCTTTCTTGGGGGCACGGCGTTCCTTGGGCCAGCGTGCGTGGAGTATGCTCTCGGACGCGGCCATACCGTGACCGTGTTCAATCGGGGGAAGACGGGAGCGGATCTCTTCCCGGAGGTCGAGAGGCTCAAGGGGGATCGGCACGACGACGTCAAGGCTCTCGAGGGTGATCGTGAGTGGGATGTGGTCATCGATACGACGGCCTATGTGCCGGCGCACGTCGTGCAGACGGCCGGGATGCTGGCGGGTCGGGTCAAGAACTATGTAGTGGTCTCGTCCATCAGTGCCTATGCGGAGCTCAGCAAGCCGATCGACGAGAGCGGGAAAGTCGCCGAGATCACCGACGAGGTGGCGGCCAGCATGAAGACGATCAAGGAGAGCTTGCAGCACTACGGGGCGATGAAGGCCCGCTGTGAAGCCGCAGCGGAAGCAGCGATGCCGGGCCGCGTCCTGACCGTTCGCCCCGGACTGATCGTTGGGCCGCGGGACCGAACGGACCGTTTCACCTACTGGCCAGTGCGCATCGATCGGGGAGGGGAGGTGCTCGCCCCCGGTGACGGAAGCGATCCGGTTCAGTTTATCGATGTGCGCGATCTCGGCGAGTGGATCATTCGGGCCGTGGAGAACGGAACGACTGGCCTGTTCAATGCCATCAGCCCTGCCGGGCGCTTCACCATGGCGGAGATGCTCTACGGAATCAAGGGCGCCCTTGTCACGGACGCCCGTTTCACCTGGGTCGACAAGGACTTTCTCGAGGCCAGGAAGATCGCGCCCTGGAGCCAGCTACCGGTCTGGGTTCCTCCGGTAGGCGAGTACGCGGGATTCCATCTCGTCAGTGTGAAGAAGGCTGTCGAGGCGGGGCTCAGCTTCCGGCCGTTGGCGGAGACCGTGCGGGACACCATTGCGTGGTTTGGGTCCCTGGGCGAGGAGCGGCGGCAGAAGATGGGAGCCGGCCTCGGCCCGGATCTTGAAAGAGAGCTGCTCCGTGCCTGGCACGCTCGAAAGGATGCGGCGCCCGCATAGTGCCCGCGAGAGCAAAGCTCTCCGATGTTCGCATCCCATCTGCCGGCCATCTTCGGCCCGGACTCCATCACGCAATCCTTGGCGTCGCGCTGCGACGTCTCCGGTTTCGCTCAATCGCCCGAAACAAAGCTGACCCGAATCGGGGCGCGAAATCCGGGAAGGTATTCTTGCGTTGACCCATAGGCTTGCCGGGCGCACGTCTCCGGGTTAGCTTGGACTCCCTCTCCCACCTATCAAGGAGCCTCGAAGTGCCCCGGATCACAATGGATGGCCAGAGCGTTGATGTCTCGTTGAATGAGCCGCTGGATGACGCATGCGAAGAACTCGGTGTCGATTTCGCGTGCCGGGCAGGCGCCTGCGGCACCTGTGAAGTCGTGGTGTTGTCCGGCCTGGAGCTCCTCATCCCCAGGACCGAAGAGGAGGAGACCCTCGATCTGCCGGACTCCCACCGCCTCTGCTGCCAGATCGAAATGGCCAGGGACGGCGTGGTGGAGATCGAGGAGGCCTGATCACCGCGCTCTTGGTTTACAATAGACAGGTTTGAATACAAGCTCGCCTGGAGAGTGCTGCCTTGCTCCGGTTCTGCAGCAGGTCGGATCGTCATACGAGTGAGTGTTGGGCGTGTGAGCTTTCGGCAAGCTGGAGATAGGCGCCGTTTCTCCTGGGCAGGAGGGACACGATGACGAGGACGGGTGTAACCGGGGTTGGTTTCTGTGCGCGTATGACGCCCGTTGGGGATTGGGCTTTTGATTTTGCCCTTGATCTGGCACGCCATCATGAAACCCAGCTCGATATTTTCTTCTTCCCATCGCTTCCTTGCGAGCCCCATCCTTCCCGTGGGCGTAAGGGTGAGCTGCTCGTGATGCCGGAAGGGGAGCGGATATCGCTCGAGAAGGATGTTCGCTTCTACTACGACGAGAAGCTGGGCGACTATGAAAGCGCGGGCTTCCGCCTCTGCGACGGCAACGAGGAGCCGGAGCTC
>JANTFM010000366.1 GCA_024763475.1 Acidobacteriota bacterium
TGTCGTGTCCCGAGCTATTTGGGACATGCATCCCAACCAAGATGGCCAGGAAGTCGGCAGCGGCCCGCCGGCCGCGGACCCGCGCAGCGGGCCGAAGGCTCTTGAGAGGCCATCAAGGGGCAACGCCCAGAGCAGGCACGAAACGGCCTCCTCCCAAACCGGCCCGGGGGCGGGCCTGATCCAAGAGGAGGCGTCAGGTCAGGCGTCCTCGCAGGAGAAGCGGACCTCGCCCCACGAACCGCGGTTGACCACCTCAAGGCGGTGTAGGGGGGCATCGAGGGGGATCTGCTTCGCCGTGAGGTTGCCGTCGTAGGCGAGGAAGTTCCGCGCCGAGGTGTGGGCCAGGAGCAAGCGGTAGGCCCGGGCGTCCACGATGAGGTCGACGCGGACCTGGGACGTGCAACTGTTCTTGTCCTCGCACCCCGTGCAACGGCGGCCGGTGTGGCTTGCCGAATGAACCCCGTCGAGTGAACGGCAGTCTGGCCGGCGATCCTTGTAGAGGGTCCGGGCTCCGCCGAAGGACAGGATCCGCGCCTCGATGACGGGCAGGGGATCCCCCTTTGTCTTGAGCAGGAAGCCACTTGGCTTCACGGGGAGATAGCGCACCATCGCTCGGTGGAGGATGGCGCGAAGCGGTTCGATGTCGCTGCGTCGTTGGATCATGGCATGTCCCATCGTTCAAGGATCTCCTCCACCTGGAGGGGATCGATCTTGGCTTTCGTTCCACGCGACCGGGCAAGCACCGTGCGGAAGAGCGGCAGCAGCAGGCCCGGGGCGCCACGGGAGCGCTCGAAGAGCAGGTCCATGCCCTGCTCGCACAGGCGCCGTGTCGCGTCGCCTTCGAAGTGGTGCTCGATGAAGGCGGGCACCTCTTCCCTGAGCAGGCCGCAGATCTCCTCCCGCACCACGATGCGGCGCCAGAGCGAGGGCTGGGCCTGCAACGCGCCACGGAGTTTCGGCTGCCCCGCGAGCAGGATCTGGATCCGGGAGCCCTGGTCGAGTTCGCCTTCTGCCAAGGCCCTCGCCTCGTCCAGGGTCTCCTCCGGAAGCCTGTGGGCCTCGTCCAGCCAGATGTGGATCTTCTGGGACTCGTCGGGGAGCGTCCTTCGCAATCGATCGAAGGTCACCGCGTGGCACATGCTCGTACGCACGCGCAAGCTCTCGCCCACCACCTTCACCAAGCCCGAAGCGCCCAGGCGCTTGGCCTCGGCGAAGTACAGGACCCGGTGACGGGTCCGGTCGAGAACCTGTCTGAGTTGCCGAAGGAGCGCGGTCTTACCGCACCCTGTCTCCCCGGTGAGCAACGCGTAGGGCTCCTCGTCCCGGGTCAGTGCGGCCAGGAGGTCCTTCTTCGCACGCTCGAAGTCCTGGAAGGGAAAGGGGGCCTTGTTCATGACGGGTTCTCCTCCTCGTCCTGGCTGTTCTTCTCGTTCTCCCTCGCCTGGGCCTCGATCTGTCGCTCGAGGTCCTTGAGGTAGGCCTTGATCGGTCGGCCGCCACCGAGCGCGGCCTTCGTGCGCCGACACGCATGCCCAAAGGGCTCGCGCGGAAGCGGGCCGTGGACGCGGTAGAAGGCGAGGATCTCGCGAGCCTCCCGTTCGTGCTTCGGCACCTGGCGGCCCAGGAGTTCGCCGAGGTGGGCGAAGACCTCCGGAAGGCCGAAGCCCGGCTGGGCGTTGGGACGCTCCTTGCCTTGCCACAGGTCCACGAGCTTCTGGAGTTGGCCGGTCCCCCGGCGCTCCTCGTCCGTCCGTGTGGGGGAAGGAAGAGGCCGGATGCGGAAGGGCTTGAGGTCGATCTCCTCGCCGCGCGGCGTCAGGAGGACGGCGCGAAGCGGCGAGATGGGATCGTAGCGAAACTCGTATCGGCCTCCGGCGTAGGGAAGCGGGACGCGAAAGCTCCCGTTGGGCAGGGCCACTTGGCCGGTCTTGGGATGGCTCTTGGCCTGGATCGAGATCAAGAAGGCCTGGGCGAGATCCTCGGGGCTGACCCGCCTCGAGGACTGGGCGCCGGCGAGGCGCTTCTCGGGCGTCTGTCCGATCGAGCGGTGATGGTGGCGGTTGTAGAGGAGCCCCACCATGGCATCGAGGAGTTGCTGGAGATGCTCGAGGTCCACGACCTCCTGCGCCTTGAGTTCCTTTACGAACCACCGGTTGAGGCAGCGGTGGTAAGCTTCAATCTTGCCGTCCCACTCCGGACTTTTCGCTTGGATGAAGTTGCGATGGACGCCCAGTTGGGCGATGCCGCCGCGGAAGAGCTTGGAGTCGAAGGCCGAGCCCCGGTCGAACTGGAAGCGGTCGGCGAGACCCCACTCGAGCACCGCCTTCTGGAACACGCGCACCGTGGCTTCGGTGTTTTCTTCGTAGGCCACGACAGAGGCGAGGAGGTGTCGGCTGAAGTCGTCGATCACCGACAGCACGTGCACGGACACCACCACCCCGACCTTCTTCAGGTGAACGCGAAACGGGCCCTTGCCATCGAGTTGCCAGCACTGATGCGGGTAGCTGGCCTCGTAGAGGTCCCAAAGCCGGGTCTTCTTCCCGCTGCGAAGCGCCTTGATGCCCGAGTAGGCCGGGTGGGCCAGCAGATGGCGACTGAGGGTCGAGCGGCCGAGGTCGTAGTCCAAGAACTCCGTCTGGAGGTAGAGCTCGAGTTGGGTCAGGGAACGATCGGGCTGCTCGTAGAGAAGCCCGAGCGCAAAGGCGATCCAGATCTCGAGGCCGGCTCGGCGAGGTTTCTCCTGGTCCTGACGTCGTTTGGGGAAGAGGCCGGCGAAGCCGTCCTTCTTGTAGGCATTGAGCCATCGACGCAGGGTGCTTCGGGGAATCGGCTTGTTCTTCGGCTCTTCGCCCCGCCGCTCCTGCGCCTGCGAGCGTGGCCACAGGACCGGCTGGCGACACCGCTCCCGTATCGCCTCCCTTCGCGTCGCGCCGTCCATGGCTGCGTCGAGGAAAGGAGCGATCTGCTCGAACCGCCAGGCCGCGATCTCGTACTTGTCGGCCATTCTGACACCCTCCGGGTCACTTCGGAGGGGATCGTGCCCGCACGCTCGCACCCACCCGTTCAAACCCCGTGCTGGAAAGCCCCGTGCGGAAGAGGATCGGGGACGTGAAGGCGAGGAGCGGGGCCGAGCGACTCCAGGAGAGGGCGAGCGCACACCAGCCCACCAGCGCAAAGGGCGACGAGACCTTCGTCGCCAACGCCGCCGTGAGCAGCAGGCGGGCGCACGCGCCGAGCCGATCGCGGCGAGCTTCGGACCGGTAGCGGCGTTCGTCCACCTCCGGCGTGGGGACCTCGCGCGCCTCGGGCAACCGCGCCTCGGTCTCCTGGACCAGGGCCGCGTGGGGCCGGCCCTCGGGAAGTTCGCCTTGCCTTCGCCCCAGGGCATAGGCCCCCATGCCCTCCGACCAGGCGTGGAGCGTCGTGAAGGCCGGCGTGCGGATGCCTGCCAGGCGCCAAGCCGTCACCCGGAGGCTCGTGTCGCCCTCGGTGTAGGTCGCCACCAGGAGCTCGATCACCGCCACGGCGTAGAGTTTGTGGGCCTGGATGTCGCAGGGCAGGACGCGCACCCGGCTGCCGCACTTGTCGCAGCAAGCCAGCGCGATCCGGGCCTCGACCCGGACGACCACCCGAACGCCGTGGGCGTCCTTCTCCAAGAGGAAGACGATCCGCGCGACCGTGGTCTTGGTCAGCCGGAGAACGCCGCCGCCCCGCCGGCACGCCTCATCGCGCGCAGGGGATGCCCTCCGCGGGGAAGGAAAGACGTCCTTCCTGAAGCTCGACCTCGTACGTACGGTAGGCTCTGTTGATCGTGACCGTCATGGAATAGCCTCCATGTCGGTCGCCGTGGGGAGGTGAGTTACCGCTCGCCTCTCCACACTTTCAACGCCGACGGCTCCACCCTACCGCTGGCCTTCGCCAGGCCAAGGAACCTCTCCGGATGAGACCGGGAGGCGGCGAGGTCGTGAGACCGGGAAGACTCCTGAGCCCGGGAGACCGGGAGACCGGGAGCCCGGGAGACCGGGAACCGTTTCTT
>JANTFM010000367.1 GCA_024763475.1 Acidobacteriota bacterium
TGCCGTCGCGAGCGAAGGAGCGCTCGACACGCCAACCCTCCTTCTGCTTGACACTGTCCGGGGGAAGGTGGGAGGTCTCGGGGACGCCTTCGATCGTGACGGTCGTTGAAACGCTCCGTGGATTCCCGAAGACGACCGGAGTCTTCCGGCGGCTGGTTGCCGTGGACACGACGACCTGGTCTGCACAGGGGAAAGGACGGACGGTCGAACCCCCGGCCCCCTTGGGCAGAGCCTCGACGGACCAGCTCATCCGCGTCACGAACGCGCCGTCTGCGTCCTCACGCACCGTCGCGAACTCATCGATCTGTGCCCCAGGCCAGTTGTCGTGAACCGTGCGCTCGAGGATCTCTCGCAGCTCCTTCTGCGACTGGTTGTACTGGACGCGATACCAGGTCGCCATCGCACCGTAATTGCGGGCCGTCAAAGACGCCTTCATCGATCGGTCCGCGGCAACCTTGAGCAGCAGCTCTCGTACGCGCCGATGGGCTTCGGGCTGCTTTCCAGGCAGTGTGATCAGGTGGCTCTTGTCACCCGCCACGATCAACGCTCTGCGCCCGGAGAGAGCGCCCGACATCCAGCCGATCGACGTGTGCTCGTCGGTCACATCAACGAGCAGCAGCTTGCCGAGTTCTTCGTCTTCGAGCGTGGCGGTCGCGAAGGAGCCCGGCAACTCGATGCCTTCGGGGAGATCGATGGCAAGAACCATGTGGTCGAACGCACTCGGGACGGGGAGATCTTCCGAGACCGTGTCGTCGCGGCCGACGGAGACGAGAACAGGATGAGAGGCCACGCCACGCGCCAAGAGCATCGCACGCAAGAGCGTCGACTTGTCCTTGCAGTCGCCCCAGAGACTCCGCAGGGTCTCGCCGGAGAAGCGCGGCTTGTAGCCGCCGATCCCGATCGACTTGGCCACGTAGCGAACCCTGTCGCGGACGTCTTTCGCGCAACCGAGGATCACCTCCTCCTGCGCCGTCCCCTCTTCACCACCGGCGTTTCTCGCGGCCGCCTCGACTTCGGGCGTGAGAGTCGCCGATCCCTTGCCCAGCTCCTCGAACCAGAGGCCGAGTTCGCTCCAATTCTTCAAGTGGGGAATGCCGACATCTGCGGGCGCTTCAAAGCCGAGATAGAGCAGCGGGGCCCTGGCGGAAACATCCAGCGCCAGCTCCTCTTCGATCGGAAAGCTCAGGCCGCGAAACTCGTAGGTGTAGGTGCTCCCGGCCACCTGGGGCGGGACCCCTTCGGAATGGAGCCAACTCTCGTGGATCGTCCATCCCGCGGGGAGTTCGACAACCAATCGCGAGCGATCGACGATCGAGGAATGGGCGAAGGTATACTCCGTCGCGAGAACATTGGGCTTCCACTCACCCTCGAACTCGAAGAAGACGATGCTACCTTCGCGGACTCCGTCGATGCCCACGGCACGCACCTTCCTGTCCGTCAGGAAGCTATCCAAGCCGCTGACGTCGATCGCGTCGGATCCGCCGCTCCTCCTGGTCTTTTTGCCCGGCAGCGAATGCCAGGCCCGAGACCGGCGAATCTTGGCCCCCGGACCGACGAAGAAACTCTCGATGCCGACCTCTCCGGCGTGATCCGAGAGAGCCTGCTTGGCGATACGGTCGCGAATCGTGAGGACTCCGTCCTTAGCGACGGTGACATAACGCTCACTGAAGAGGATACGAAACTCCTGGTCCGTGATCCCGACGTCCACGGCTGGCGCTGAGTCCACGATCTTCTCGGCCCAGTCTGGCAAGCTGGCCGCTCGTGAGGAGAGGGGCAGGACCGCCAGAATCAGAAGAGAGACGCTGACGATGCGCCCTACCGGTCTCATCACTGGGCTCCGATCTTCTTGAACACGAGCGGTGTCTCATCCGCCTGCTTGAGCTTGACCAGGAGCTTGACGAACTGGTCGTAGCCCTCGCGCTTGATCATCGGAACCTTGAGCACGAGCTTCCGCACGACGATATAGCCATCAGGAGACTTGCTCACGACAAGCTGATAGTCGAGAACCGAGCTGTCATAGTTGATGCGAGCCGGCGGTTCGGTCGCCTCAAAGCCCTCGGGCGCCACGACATGAAGCTCATCCTCCTTGGAGTAGAGATAGTGGAAGTTGATCGCCGTCTTGCGCTCCCCCGCGTCGAAGTCAGGCAGGGCGCTCAGCCAGACACCATCCCAACGGAAGCTGTAGGTCGAGATGTCCTCATCCAGACCGGTGACGATTGCCTCCCCCTGGCACTTGAGTTCGTAGTCGCCGCTGAGCGCCGTGAGATCTCCGGTCTCCGCACTCGAGACCTCGTAGTCGCCGCTGTTCCCACAGTACTCGAGAAGCGTCTTCTCGCGTTCTTTCGGCGTCATGTTTCGCAGCGCCCGGCGTGTCAAGAGCATCGCCTGCCCGCTGGCCCTTCGCGAGAAGTTGACGTCGAGTGCCTCGTTGTCGTCGATGAAGGTGATCTCGGTCTTCGTCTTGACGGGGTTCTGGGCCGGCCTGGAGAGCGGCGCGCCGAGGGTCTTTGCTCCGGTAGGCGTCGATTTCAGTGAGGTCACGCCGGTGAGCCACCAGGCGATCTGACCAAAAGGCATCCCGTCTCCCGGATCGAGGAAGTAGACCTTGCCCGACGGACTCGGGAGCGTGACCTCGACGAAAAAGGAGTCGAACTGTTCCGTGGAGCAGAGCGCGGGTTTGAAGTACTGCTGAGTGCGGTCCACCGCGCGGACCAGGTTGGCCTCGGCGCCAAGGGCGCGGGCGAGGCCCGTGTAGAGCAGGGAGATCTGGTATGGAGTCCCCCAGCCCTTGTCCAAGACATCGAGGGCGCTGTCGACCACCTCGCTACGTTTCTTGCGAGAGTCCTCGAGATCGATTTTCCACTTTGCGCGTTCGTCCTTGGTCATCAACGACTTGTTCGTGACCTTCTCGAGCAGCCAGTCATAGGCGTAGCGGAGCTTTCCCGGAAGGTCTGCAGACGCGGGCATCTCCATCTTCGCGATGAGCTTATCCATCTTGCGCTTCGATCCGCAGAAGCTCTTGAGCGTCCGCTCCGTGCTCCCGGCCACCTCATTCCAGTATGCTGCACCCGCCTTGCTGGACCTCGCGTAGTAGGGATAGAGATAGATACCGACCTCCCTGACCGGCGGCATGTTGGGCTCATCCGGCCGCGGGGGCAGGTCATAGGCGGACACGAGGATTTTGTCCTTGCCACGCTTGACCTCGACGCGATCGTCCTTGGTGGTGTAATACCCTGCGGACCAACCTGGGTAGGGCAACCAGCGATAGTGGACCTCTCGGACCGGCCAGCTGCGCTGAAGGGCCACCGGGCGGGGAGGAAGGAAGATACCGACCAAAATGTCAAAGCCATAGTCAATGACGCAACCCGGCTCAATCTCCGGCAACGCGGTCTTGAGCGCGGTCAACTTACTGCGATTCGACTCCGTGACAACCTGCTTCTTAAGCCCCTTCTTGCCGATCTCCTTGACGCTTCCGTCAGGCTTGATCACGTAGGCCCAGAACTTGCGAACGTTGCCGGTCTCCCGGTAGATCGGAACCGTGATATCTCCGAGAGACCGTGCCTCGCTCGAGAGGATCTTGGCCCGCAGGTGGTACTTCAGCCGATACCCGCCCGAGGTCGTGTCATCCCGCTCCGTCTGCTCGATCAGGATCACGGCATGCTCGATCCCCTTTTCGGGATCTGCCGTGATCGCCTTTTCTTCCGCGCTCATCACTTTCGCACCGGGTCGCACATCGAGCTGAGTCCCATCATCGCCGTGACGGGCATATGCCGAAAACGGCACCAGAAAGACAAGGACTGCGAGCACCGCGAGACCTTGCCACGAGCTACACGAGAAACGACGAGTAAGCATTGATAACCCCCAAGCTCTGCGACCCCTCTTCCGGAGGCGAACCGAGTTCACGCCGAGGGCCGTCAGCGTCCCCACCCGCTGGCCCGGCGCAGGCCGGACCGCCTCCCATCCGCGGAACTATATACCAATTAGTTATCCCGCGGGGTTCCTTTGAAGCCCAGCCGCCTGACCCGTC
>JANTFM010000368.1 GCA_024763475.1 Acidobacteriota bacterium
TCGGGTGTTCAGGCCTGCGTGCGGGCGATCCAGCGGCATCTACGGCGCGTCGACTCGAAGGTTCATGAATAGAGCGGGCAAAACCCAGGCGCCCGTCAGCGCAACCGGCAAAGAGCATCACCTGGGGTTCACGCGGTAGGAGTAGAGCAGCTCGGAACTGAGTTGCTCGAAGCTGAAAGCGGAGAAACCCTCGACATGGGGTGGACTGGACCATTGCGCGCACGAAGAAACGAAGCGAGAACGGCTAGCCCATCTTCTCTTCCAACGCCTCCCAGCGCGCGTAGAGCCGGTCGACCTCCTGCTGCAGGGCAGCCCGTCGCTCCATGGCCTCGAGCAAGGCCTGCGCGTCGGTCGCAATCGCCGGATCTGCGGTGGCCGCCTGGGCCTCGGCGAGCTGCGCCTCTGCCGCCGTAATCCGCTCCTCGAGGCCGTCCCACTCGCGTTGGTCGAGGTAGGAGAGCTTCTTGTTCTTCGACAGCTCCGCGGGTTGCTCCGCGACAGGGTCCGCTTTTCTTGTCTTCGCCCGGGCCCGTTCCCGCCGCGCGTCCACCCACTGGCGGTAGTCCGCACACGGAATGGCGCCGCCAGTCCCGTCGAGGGCGAGGATGCTCGTGGCCACCCGGTCCATCAGGTGGCGATCATGGGTCACGAGGACCAGCGCACCGGGAAACTCCAGCAAGGCCTCTTCCAGCACGTCGAGGGTCGGGATGTCCAAGTCGTTGGTCGGCTCATCGAGCACGAGCAGGTCGGCGGGACGCAGCATGACCTGGGCCAGAACCACCCGGGCCAGTTCGCCGCCCGAGAGCCTCGCAACCGGCGTATCGAGTTGATCGCTGCGGAAGAGAAAACGCCGCGCCCAGGTGACGACATGCACCGGGCGGCCCTGGTAGATCACACCGTCGCCATCGGGGGCTAGCGCCCGTCTCAGCGTCCGTTCGGGATCGATGCTCTCGCGGTGCTGATCGAAGTAAACCACCCGCAACCCCTCGGCACGGCGGATCGTGCCGGAATCGGGCTCGAGCTCGCCCACGATCATCCTCAAGAGCGTCGTCTTGCCCGACCCGTTGGCGCCGAGGAGACCAAGACGCCTGCCCGGCGTCAGGAGCAGCTCGAGCCCCTCGAGGATCGTCTTCTCTCCGAAGCTCTTCGAGAGACCGCGGCAGAACCAGAGGCGCTTGGTCCGCCTGCCCGTGGCGCTGAGATCGATCCCGGTCGTGCCCACGACGCTCCGCTCGCGACCCTCGTCCAGCTCCGCGATGGCGTGCTCGGCAGCCTGGATCCGGGCCTTTGACTTCGTCGTCCGGGCCTTCGGACCACGGCGTAACCAGTCCACCTCCCGCCGAACCCGGTTTGACAACGACTCGAGCTGGGAGGCCTGGCTCGAGAGCAGCTTCTCGCGAGCCTCGAGCAGGTCCGCGTAGGACCCATCGACAGCCAGCAGTCCGTCGGCGTAGACGTGATCGATCTCGAGCATCGAGCCCGCGAAGTTCTGCAGGAAGTAGCGATCGTGGCTCACCACGACAACCGCCCTGCTTTCCTTCGCGAGCCACGACTCAAGCCAGAGGATTGACTCGAGGTCGAGATGGTTCGTGGGTTCGTCGAGCAGCAGTAGTTCCGGATCCAGGACCAGGGCCGCCGCAATCGCCAGCCGCGTGCGCCAACCACCCGATAGCGTGTCCGCCAACACCCCGAAGTCCCGGAATCCGCAACGACTGAGAACGACCTTGACCTCGTGCCGGCCCGAAGCTCCCTCGTGCCGCCCCGGAGCTCCCTCGTGCCACCCGTCGACTCCTGGCGATTCCCGTTCTGCGAGGGCGGCGCGGACAACCTGCTCGGCGCTGTAGCCGGCAGGGAAAACGGGATCCTGCCGTACGTAGCCGACCCGCAACGCGCTGCGGCGCACACAGGAGCCCGCATCTGGGCTCTCCTCCCCGGCGAGGATCTTCAAGAGGCTCGACTTGCCGGCTCCGTTGGGGCCGATCAGCCCCAGATGCTCTCCCTCATGGACCGCGAAGGTCAACCCGTCAAAGAGCGTGCGCTCTCCGTAGGCGAGGGAGATGTCGTGACAACTGAGAAGGACGGCAGGCATGTTCGGCTCGTGGCGGGGCAGTATAGAGTGCGCATGCGCAAAATCAGAACAGATCTGGGTTGATGCCGACGCCTGCCCGCGTGTGATCCAGGCATGTTCGGCCCGTGGCTGCGCAGTATAGTGTGCGGATGCATACAACACAGATCTGGGTCGACGCCGACGCCTGCCCGCGTGTGATCAAGGAGATCCTCTTTCGCGCGGCGGAGCGAGTGGGCGTGCCGCTGATCCTGGTGGCCAACCAGCCGCTTCACGTCCCCAGGTCCGAGCTCATCCACACGGTGAAGGTGGCGGCCGGCTTCGATGTGGCGGACAACCACATCGTGCAGCATGCGAAGGCCGGCGACCTGGTGATCACGGCGGACATTCCCTTGGCCGCCGAGGCGGTCGAGATGGGCTGCCTCGCCCTGAACCCCCGCGGCGAGCTCTACACCGAGGAGAACGTCCACCAGCGCCTGGCCATGCGCGATTTCCTGGACTCCATGCGAGGCTGCGGAATCGACACCGGGGGCCCGGCCTCCTTCAGCCAGGCCGACCGGCAAGCGTTTGCCAACCAGTTGGATCGACTGCTGGCGAAGAGTCTGCGCAGCTTCGGGTTCGCGCAAGAATAGGTTCCCAGTTCTCGCACCCAGATTCGGGTCAGATTTGGCTTGGGCGACTAAGCGAGACCGGAAGCGTAGCAGAGCTAGGTCGAGGATTGCGCGAACGAGCCCGGGCCGAAGATGGCCCGGAGATGGATGCGAGAATGGGAACTTGTTCTTGAGCGGACCCCCAGCGAACAACCAAGCGAGCCTTGCTGTCGCGCATCCAGTGCCTCTCTGTGCCGTGTATAGTCTCAGGCGATGCCATCATCGTTGCCCTCTTTCCGACATAACTTGAGAGCCATTCATGCAAACCCGCTACGTCGTCCTGATCGATATCGATGGAACTCTGATCACCGGCCCCGAGACGGGACAAACTGCGGGCTCCGTAGCGATCCACCGCGCCACGGAGGATCTGACCGGCCGGTGGCCCCAGGTGCCGCTGACACACTTCGCCGGCAACAGGGATCCCGCCATCGCGCGCCTCCTGCTCGAGGATGTTGGAGAGAAGAATCCCTCCCCGGAGCGAGTCGGACAGCTCATCGATCGCTACCTGGAACACCTCCGCAGCGAGGCCTCCCGCAGGCCCTACCGTGTCCTCGGCGACCCGGCAGGCGCCGTCGCCTCGCTTCACGCCCGGGGTGGCCTCGTCGGGCTCGGCACGGGAAACATCCGCGAGGGGGGCGCGATCAAGCTCGAAAGCGCAGGCCTGGCACAGCTCTTCGAGGGGATGCCCGGCGGCTTCGCACGAGACGGCGAGACCCGCGCCCAACTCCTCCGCGCCGGAGCGCGAGAACTCGACCCGAGCGGCGAACTCAGGGTCATCATCATCGGCGATACGGTCCACGACATCAGCGCAGCGCTCGCCATCGGCGCCCTTGCCGTTGGCGTGCCCTATCGGCACCACACGCGCGAGATCCTGCTCGAAGCGGGGGCCCACCTGGTGGTCGAACAGTTGGACGGCCAACTCGGTGAGACCATCGACAGCCTGCTTTCCGCGCCCATTTCCGGCTGATAGACTCTTGAGCATGCGACAACCGATCATGGCATTGAATCATTGAGACGGATCATTCATGATTCCTTTGGCCGCGGCCGTGCAGCTTCGGCACACGGAATCATCCGGGTTGAGAGAGTTTCGACTCATTCGATGAACAATAACGCGAGGTGAACTCATGAAGACGCGACTGGCACTCGCTGTCGTGCTGCTGATGGCCACGACTCTGACAGCGCAGGCAGACGGCAGAATCGACCAACACACGCAGACCGAACTCGGCGGAAGTCTGGGCAAGGTCGCGAATCTCTTCGGCGGCCAGAAGACCCGCGAGGGGATGGACCAGAAGATCCGGATTCGTGGG
>JANTFM010000369.1 GCA_024763475.1 Acidobacteriota bacterium
TGCAGCCATTCGGCCGCATCAAAGACGATTCGATCGTCCGTTGTGGCTGCGCCAAGCTCCAGCTCTCCATCGAGCGAAATGCTCCCTCCGCTCGACACCGTGACGTCGCCGCCGATGCTCAAGTCATCGCTGACATCGAAGCGCCCCAGCCCGTCGTTCCAGCGAAGATACTCGCCTTCGGATTTGCCGTTCTCGAAAAAGTAGAGGTACTGCGACCCATCGGGGCCATCCTGGTTCAGGTAGAGTTCGCCGTCGGCGCTGAGCGTGCCCCGTGCCCGGAGGGTGGTGGAACTGCCAAAGGTGAGGGTTCCGGAGCTATAGCTGTCGCTGGCATTGCTGCGAAGGAACGCTGGAGAGTCGAGACCGTCGAGGGTGGTGGCGTCGGCGGGCCCATGGACGTGGAGGGCGTCGGCGTTCGCTCCGGAGGTGAGCATCTTGACGTCAGCGGCCGTCAGATCGTCACTTGGCCCCCCGCCGAAATCGATGCCGCCACTCGCGATGATCTGCCCCGTCTTCTCCTGGGGACTTCCTGATGTGTCGAGGAAGAAGTCCGCGTTCCTCCCGTCCAGGTGATCGGCGTTGAGGGCGTAACCGGCGGAGAGGATCTGGATTCTGGGGGAGAGAGTCTCGCCGGCGATCTCAACGGCAAGCCACAGCTCTCCAAAGTCACGAAACGCGGCGGCCAGATCCGTGTAAACCCCGGGGCCGGATCCGTCTGCCAGCGCGCCGCCTCCGAGCGCAACCCGGAAGAGTCCGTCATCTACCGTGACGGGAGCGCCGGTGGCTGCGGTGTGGCGGTCGATCAGGATTTCCTCGCCGCTTACTGCTGCGCTGAAGAAGGTGAAGCTCATGTCTTCAGTTCCGCTGATCGGCAGACCCTCAGCATCTCTCAGCACGCCCTGGTAATTGACCAGGGCAGGGGGCTCCGCCGCCTGAAGAGATGGTGCGCTAAGGAGCAGGAAGAGGAAGAGGGTTGTTCGGGCGCGTCGCGTAGCCATCGTTAGTCCCTTTCTTATGGGCCTCCTCGCCTCTCAGAGGGACAGGCTCAGGAGGGGACAACGTCGGGACCCGGAGATTTGTCGGGCCTCCTCTTCCCTAATGGCGCCGGAGGTTGGAGAACCCCGCCACGATTCGTGCCAGCGAGCGCTATCCTCGTGATTGACCGGGGTGTGGATCACCGCTTCCGCGATGATGCGAAGGGGCCAGCAGGCTCTGCCGCACCCACGCCATGAGGTCGCGAATCGAATTCGTCCGTCTCTCGGTCCGCCGGGGCGGCAAACCCCTGCCCGGGTCAGACCCTCCCGGGTCTCGCGGGTGCAACCGATCTCTCGGGAGGCTCCTACGGAGGACTCGGCGCCGCCGCCTTGGCGGTAGAATCCCTCCATGGCCGAGGCGACCTTCCGCTTCTACGAAGAGCTATCCGACTTCCTCCCGCAGGATCGGCGTAAGCGGGACTTTGTCCACCGCTTCGAGGGCACGCCGGCGGTGAAGGACCAGATCGAGGCGCTGGGTGTGCCCCACCCGGAGGTCGACCTGATCCTGGTCAACGGCGAGCCGGTAGGTTTCGAGCAGAAGATGGCGGACGGCGACCGCATCGCCGTGTATCCGGTCTTCGAGTCGATCGACATCTCCGCCATAGGCAGGCTTCGCCCAGAACCCCTGAGGGAGGCGCGCTTCGTGCTGGATGTGCATCTTGGCAAGCTCGCACGCCTGCTGCGCCTGCTGGGCCTCGATGTGTGTTACCCGCGCGACGTCGATGATCCCGAACTCGCGGAGATCTCCGCCTCTCAGCAGCGCATCCTGTTGACACGGGACCGGCGCCTGCTGATGCGCTCGAAGGTGACGCGGGGGTACTGTCCGAGAAGCGATGATGCGGTGGAGCAGGCCCGGGAGGTCGTCCGGCGCTTCGATCTTGAGGGCGCAGTGCGACCCTTCACTCGTTGTCTGAGCTGCGGCGGGCGGCTCGCGCCCACCGACAAGGACTCCCTGATGGAATTCCTGCCGGAGCCGGTTCTTCGACTCAACGAGACCTTCTCGATCTGCATGGCTTGCCGGCAGGTGTATTGGCCCGGCTCACACCACCAGCAGCTTCGACGCCGGGTTCGCGAGATTCTCGCTCCCGACGACACTCATTAGCCTGGTTCTGTGGCGTGCAGGGACGAGTCGAAGAGGCGGAGCTCCTTCTTCGAAAGGAGATGAGAATCTACAAAGGAGGCGTTCGGGGCAGACTCGCGTCAAGTGGCTTCCGCGCGTTGGTCTCTGGCGAGCAACGGCATGCCGGCGGTGGCCGTTCTGAGTCCCACGCCGCTGTGGATGATGATCGCCGGGGGATCGTTGCCTGCCTCGTCGAACGGTTGACCCAGGCGCTTTGTCTCGTTGTCATGAGCGGGGTCGCGCTCGATCTGGGGCGGTCGCCCGGCTCCCGATCTGGTTTGGCGCCGATCAGACTAACTCAGCTGATCGGAGGGGGATGGCCGTTTTCATGTGATCTAGCGTGTGCGGGGTTTTTTCTCGTCCACGACTCGATCCAGAACAAGCTCGTCACCTCCCACGATGCGGGTGACGATCGGTCTGTTCTCCCGGCTGGCCTGCGTCGGCCTCGGTGTGAGCCTGCTGCGGCCGGCGTTCCTCATTCCAGCGCTTCGGGTTTGGGCGGAAGCGGAAAGACATAGCGTCGGCAGGCCGACGCAGAGCATCCGCTACTTCATCGCGACGCCGCTGCGGAGCGCCTCGATTTCTGCATCGATCTGCGGCAGCGCCCTCCGGTTGATGGCCTCGACTTCCTCTGGGCTGCAGCCATGCTGCAAGAGGAGGTCTCGCATGGCAACGAAGACCCCTCTCATCGCATGCCAGCTCCTGATCTCCGCCGCCCGCTGAAAGAAACTGTCACCACGTGCCTCGGCATCGAGCACGGCAACCGCGTGGCGGTAGCACTCGACCATGGCGCCATGGAAACGTCCCATTCCTGGCGGAGGCACGATGGACTGCAGGCCGACCAGGCCGTCTCGGATCCTCTTCTCGATCTTCGCCGCCTTCTGGCTCTGTCCATTCAACGTGGCTCTTGCGTGTCGGCGGAGTTCCTTGAGAACGTCCTCTGGTTCGTCCGGGACCCTCTCCTTGAGTGCTTGCTCGTAGGCGCTACAGCTGTTCTTCCAGCGACGACACGCTTCCTGTCCCTGGGCCGGCCACG
This sequence comes from Acidobacteriota bacterium, assembly GCA_024763475.1. GTDB lineage: Bacteria > Acidobacteriota > Polarisedimenticolia > J045 > J045 > JANTFM01. The sequence continues at coordinate 3,191 of JANTFM010000369.1, forward strand.
ACAGGAGCAGGAGAGCCATCACGGTGACCCCCTCTCGCACGACAGACTTTCTCAACTGGACCGCCTTTCTCCCGAAACTTGTCCCGATGCTATACACCCAAGTTCGGACCTTCAGCCCTTTGTGTCCACGGAATTCGGCATTGTTCGCGGTGATGAGCACCATGTCATTGATACTCGCGATCGCCGTCTTTCCCTCATGACGGCAGAGCCTGCGCAACAGGGAAGGGGAGGGACTCCGGCCTCAGCGGCTCCGATACAACGCTCGTGTCGAGCAGGTACTTCAAACTCACAGATCGACCTCACGGCCGTGGCTCGCATCACGCACTCCGCCAAGAGCAATTATTGTCTTCTCAACATGAGTGACACCGATGTCTGCGATGCGGACATCGACAACGATGGCATTCTCAACGATGGCGACGGCTCGGGAAGCCGAAATGACAACCCCTGCGTGGGTGGTCAGAGCAGCAACTGCGATGACAACTGAACCTACCGGAGAAACGACTCCCAGGTTGATCAGGACAGTGATGGCGTGGGGGACTCCTGCGACAACTGTTTGCGGATCGCGAATAGGACTCAAAGCGACTGGGATGGCGACGGTGGCGGAAACATCGATCACCAGGGCTCGCGACGCTGCCCTACAGCAATCCGGATGCCGAGCAGATCTTCGAGCGTCGTGCCTACACAATTCAGCTGTTGCCCGAGCCGGGTGCGGTCGCTGGCCCGATCCACGGCGAGATCCACGTGGAAACCAATCTCGGCACTCCTTGAACCGACACCCCATGCAATATCCTGCTCATCAGCCGTCTTTGGGTGATCTTTGG
>JANTFM010000370.1 GCA_024763475.1 Acidobacteriota bacterium
CCCTTCAGGGAGGGTACGCCCTCCCTGCCACCTGGAACGAGGTTCCATTGTGATGAACAGTTCATCCTCACCGGAGGTGTCCGGGGATAGAGTGGATTCGATGCCACGGACATCGTCACCTAGCGGCAAGGTGGCGATGATCGAGATTGAGAATCTCCGGAAGCATTACGGACAGTTCGAGGCCGTGCGCGGTATTAGTTTCACCGTTCACCGGGGCGAGATTCTGGGTTTTCTCGGCCCAAACGGAGCCGGCAAGTCAACGACGATGAAGGTCATGACCGGCTTGACCCCGCCGACCGCAGGTGTCGTACGCCTCGCGGGCCACGATATCCTCGAGAACCCTCTCGAGGTGCGTCGTGCGATCGGCTTCCTCCCGGAGAACCCGCCGCTCTACCCGGAGATGATCGTCCGCGACTACTTGAGTTTCGCGGCCGAGCTTCGAGGGGTTCCCTCAAAGCGCCGCCGGAAGGCCGTCGATACAGCGATCGAACTCTGCGGACTGCAGGAGGTTCACCTCCGCCTGGTCGGCAACTTGTCGAAGGGTTACCGCCAGCGGACGGGACTCGCGCAGGCCGTGATTCACGAGCCGCGCATCCTCATATTGGACGAGCCGACGGTGGGACTCGATCCAACCCAGGTCGTCGAGATGCGTTCGATCATCCGGGATGTGGGAAAGGACCGCACGGTCATTCTTTCGAGCCACATCCTTCCCGAGGTCCAGGCGACCTGTGAGCAGGTTGTGATCATCAACCACGGAAATCTGGTCATCAAGGGCAGGATGAGTGATGTCCTGCACAGGAACTCCGGTGATCGCGTGGTCATACGCCTTCGCCGGCCGCCGAACGAACTCTCCGAGCTCGAGGCTCTGCCCTGCGTCGAAAGCGCCGCCCCCCTTGGCGAGGGGAGATTCCGCATCGACGTCACCCATGGCGCCGAGCGCCGAGAGGAGCTGATTCAGGCTCTCGCGAACAGTGCGTTCGGGCTTTACTCCGTACGTTCGGAGACCTCATCACTTGAAGAGGTCTTCCGCGATGTGGTGCTCGAGGAGGAGCAAGCATGAATTTCGTCTGGGCCGTCTTCCGGCGCGAGGTGAGGAGCTATCTCGTTGCACCGCTGGCCTATACTGCGACCGCGGTCTTTCTCCTCATGCAGGGCGGCTTTTTCGTTGCAGCTCTTCAGCAGTACGAGCGGCTCCGCATCCAGGCAGCGCAGAATCCCTTGCTCGAGGTTCCAGGACTCGAGACGATCGTCCGCTCCCTCCTGCACGACGACTTGATCTGGGCTCTCCTGATCATCATTCCGCTCCTGACGATGCGTCTCCTCGCGGAGGAGCGTAGGCAGCACACGGCGGAACTTCTGCTCACCGCACCGATGACCACGAGGCATCTCGTGACCGGGAAGTACCTGGGGGCGCTCTTCGTGCTCGTCGTGATGCTGACCATGACCGTCTGGATGCCGGTGCTCCTCATGGTGTGGGGTTCGGTCGATCCGGCTCCGATCGTCACAGGCTACCTTGGGGCCTTCCTCTATGGTGCGTTTCTGCTTGCCTTGGGTCTGCTGGCATCGAGCCTGACCGATTCTCCGATGATCGCGGCCTTCTTCTGCTTGGTGATGATCGCCGTCGTGAATATCTTCGGTGTGATGGCGCCGCAGATCCCGGTGATCGGTCAGAGCCTCGAGCGATTCACTCCCTCGGGTAGCCTGGCACTGCTTGCGACCGGGATTATCGACACCCAGCCGTTGATCTTCTTTGCGACGACGATCCTCTTTTTTGTCGACCTGACGGCACGTATCGTCGACAGCCAGCGTTGGAGGTAGAGCGATGAAGCGTGCGTTATACGCGGCGGGACCCCTGGGTTTGGCGTTGCTTGTCGTTGGCGTGGGATGGTGGGTTCTCGCTCCCCGAGTCGTGCCGATCGCATACCTGACGATGATCCTGCTTGGAGCCCTGCTCGGTGTGGCGAGCCTCTGGTCCTCCCGGCAGCGTCTCTTCGATCGATCAAGTGGAAAACGTGTGGCCTACGGAGCCGGTTTTCTCGTCTCGGCGGTCGTCAGTCTGCTGATTCTCCTGTTGGTCAACTTTATCGCGGCGCGTTACAACGATCGCTGGGACCTGACTCGCTATAGGACGCATTCCCTGCATCCTGCCACCCTTCGAGTTCTCGAGGGTGTTGACAAGGAAACAGACGTTGTGGCGTTCATTCCGGATCGCGACAAGGCCCGCTCGCGTGCCACACGACAGCTCTACGACCTTTTCACATACCACCAACCGCTGATCGAGGTCACGGTTGTGGATGCGAACAGGCGTCCGGATCTTGTCGCAGAGTTCGGGGTGGGAGGGAACGGCCGGACCATCGTGCGCTCAGGGGAGCGCGTTAGCTTCTTCCCGGAGTTCGGGGAGGAGAAGCTGACCAAGGCCCTGCTCGAGGTTCAGAGTGATCGTTCCAACGTGATCTACTGGGTTATCGGGCATCGGGAACGACCGATGAGGACCCAGGGTGGGGAGGGGTATCTTCGCTTGCGCGGAGACCTGGTCAAGAGCTATCACGAGATTCGACCGCTCTCCCTGGCTCCGGGAGACCAGGTTCCAGAGGATGCCTCTCTCGTCGTGATGATGGACCCGAAAGATGAGATTCCGGCCAAGGAACTCGAGGCCTACCAGGCCTACCTCGCGGGTGGTGGGCGCATGCTGGTCTTCGCCGACTTGAACTTTGCGGCCCCGGAGGCACCGTTCCCCGCGAGCCCCCTTCTCGAGCGTTGGGGACTCAGGGTCCAGGAAGGTGTGGTGATCGACGCGCGCAAGCTCAAGCGCGAACAGTACGACGATCCGATGCTGCTGATGACAGGAAGTTTTGACCACCGTCATCCCAGTGTCGAGGGTTTGGACGGTCGACACGCGCTCTTCGCTGGCAGCCGACCGCTGACACCGCTGGACATCGTCATGGAGGATCAGCAGATCTTTCAGGTAGCCCTTGTCCGCTCGTCGCCTGGCACCTACGTGGAGCCCGAGCTCTTGGTCGCAACCAACTTCAAGGCGGTCAACAAGGCCGCTCACGATCGATGGCTGAACAACCAGCCGATCGTGGCGATGGCCGCGTTCAGGACTTGGGCTGCGGCGATCGGTTCCGATGAACTTGGCCGCGAGTCTCGTCTCGTCCTCGTGGGCGACGCCGATTTCCTCAAGGATGACTACTACGACACCCTGGCCAATGGAGAGCTCGCGCAGAACCTTTTCCGCTGGCTCTCGGGCGCCGAGGTGTTGATCAAGCGCGCTGGAGAAAACCTGACGGCCAAGCAGGCGATGAGCATCGAGTCGGACCAGAGGCGCATGATCCTGATGATCGTCGTCATTCTCCCGGTGGCGGTATTCCTCTTGGGCTGGGTTGTGTGGTTCATGCGGAGGACGAAGTGATGAAAAGCCGAGGGCTCATCCTGGCGTTGCTCGTCGTTGCCCTGCTCACGTTCTTTGTCGTCAAGGAGCTTCGTAGCGATCGGGAGGAAGGGAAGATGGAACCCCAGTCGGTCATCTTTCCCTGGGGTACCTACCTGCTCAGCGCGTTCTCTGCGGAGATGCCGAACGAGGGAGTTGAGGCCAGCTTTCGGCGCAAGGAAGAAGGGGGTTGGGGGCTTGTTTCGGGGCCGGAGACTTGCGATACCGCGTTCGCTCCCGATGTTCTGAGTTCCTGGAGCCGGATTCGCTTTGTCGAGGTTGTCGACGAGGAGCCCACCGTGGAGGCGCTCGAACGCTATGGTCTTGCGACTCCCCTGGCCGTGTTTCGCGGCACGCTCAAGCCGGAGGCGGCGGACGATGGCGGGCCGCCTCCCGTGCCCTTACTTGTCATCGGCAATCCGGCTCCCCTGCGGCCGGTCTTTTACGGCCAGGTCAACGGCTTTGATCGCGTCGTGTTCCTCAGCGTGGATGCTCACGATCTCGCCATGGCTTCGGGTCGGAAATTGCTCGGTCTGCCGACGGAAGAGCCGGCGCCTACGCACTAGTCTTGGCGGG
>JANTFM010000371.1 GCA_024763475.1 Acidobacteriota bacterium
ACCTGCTCGACGAGATACGTGCGCGAGCTTCTCAAGACCAGCGGGTGCTGGTCACGACCCTGACCAAGAAGATGGCCGAGGATCTTACCGACTACCTTCTCGAAATGGGCGTGCGGGCGAGATACCTGCACTCGGAGATCGACACCCTCGAGAGAGTGCAGATCCTTCGTGAGCTCCGTCTGGGTGAATTCGACGTGCTGGTCGGTATCAATCTTCTCCGGGAAGGCCTGGACCTTCCTGAGGTGTCACTGGTCGCGATCCTGGACGCGGACAAGGAAGGGTTTCTTCGATCGGAGACGAGTCTGGTGCAAACGATCGGTCGGGCCGCCCGCAACGTTGACGGCCAGGTCATCATGTACGCGGACAAGGTGACCGATTCGATGGGCAGAGCCATCGGGGAGACGAACAGACGTCGGGCCCTTCAGGTTGCCTACAACGAGGAGCACGGCATCGATCCGACCACGATCCGCAAGAAGGTGAGTGACATCCTCGAGTTGGTTCAATCCAACGATGCGGCGATGCGCCGAGGGGCCAGAGAAGTCGTATCCCGCAAGCCTCTGGATTTCGACGTGGACGACCTCCAGCGGCTCATCCGGAGTCTCGAGGAGGAGATGCACGAAGCGGCGAAAGATCTGCGTTTCGAGTATGCGGCGAGGCTACGCGACGAGATCGAGGATCTCAGGCGAGAGCTTCGCGATGTGGCCGAGGCTGCACGGTGAGCGAGCGAGAGACTGCGCTTGTGTTCAGGACGGAGCCGCTGCGCCTTCGACGTGTAGCCAATTTTGTCAGTCGCTGTCGTGTCGAGTTGGCGATCATGTTGCTGATTCTGACGGCTTTGGGGCCGTTGGCGCACAAGTATGGAGCGCAACAGGCATCCCGCTATGCGCTTACCGCGGCAGTCGTCGAGGAAGGAACTATTCGACTCGACGAGTATATCGACGTCCTGGGAATCGACAGATCGGTCTATCAAGGGCATGTCTATTCCGACAAGGCGCCTGGTCAGTCTCTGCTCGCTGTGCCGTTCTATGCGCTGTTTCGGCTCCTCGGTGGCGCACCTGGGACGGTCTTGCAGATCGAGGGAAACGTGGGGTTGTGGTGGCTGACGATGTGGTTCGCGGTTCTCCCCGGAGCGATTCTTGGCGCGCTTATGTACCGATATGCGCGAAAGATTTCCCCGGAGAGGGCCTTGTCGGCGGCGCTAGGCATTGTGTTCGGATCGTTGCTACTTCCTTTTGCTGCTCTCCTCTTTGGTCATGTGCTGGCCGCACTGCTCGGGTTTGGGGCCTGGCTAGTTCTTGGCGATGGGCTTGAGCGACGGCGAGTGTTATACGCCGGAGGATTGGTTGGAGCGGCCGTTTCAGTTGAGTACACGATGGCGATCATTGCGGTGGTACTGGGCGCTTTTGTTCTCTTACGCAAGTGGAGGCTACTGAGTTGGTACGTCCTAGGAGGGCTTCCCTTCGCCACAGGTTTGGCAGCATACAACTGGGCAGCATTCGGCGATCCCTTCACGATCTCCTACCAACTATCTGCGTTCAATGGAGTGCCAGAGAGAGCGCGTGCAATCACAAGCATCTTTGGCTCACTTCAGCCGGGAAGATTCATAGAGGTGTTTCTTGCACCACGTGGTCTTCTCGTCGCGACTCCGCTGGTTGTAGTCGGGTTGGTAGGTGTCGTGCTGATGTTGCGCCAGAGGGCCTATCGCTCACAGGGGATTGTGGCGGGTGCCGTCTTTCTCGGCTTTCTTCTGATTCCACTCATGTGGGGGAACCCGTGGGGAGGTGACTCGCCGGGTGCGAGGTACATGGTTCCGGCACTCCCGTTTCTGGCTGCCCCTATAGCAGTGGCATGGAGGCGTTTCCAGGTGCTGTCCGGCGCGTCAGCGGTCGTCGGGATCTTCACGATGGGACTGGCAACTGTTACAGACCCATTGCTGCCTCGAGGTGTCGGATACGGGCTCGGGACCTGGATCTCTCTAGCGCTGCAGGGCGAATGGGTGTCTACCGTATTCACGTTCGTCGTGGGCGATCTTGGCTGGCTCATTCACGTCACGTTGATCTTCGTTTCAGCCCTGGTGCTGCGTTCCGCGTGGCGGCACAGGGAAGGATCCGATGTGCCTGGGCCATGTCCGGAGTCGGTTCGTATCGTGGGCTGAAACCACATCACGAAAGGGCCGTTCTCCCGTTTCCTCGTGCCATGTCCAGCGGCGTGCGCTCTTCGGCTATTGGCCGGCCGGAGACTTACTTGGGGAGTGACTGCAGGGGGCACGCCAGACTATGGGGTTACGAAGTCCGTCGGCCGCTACTCGGTGTGGGAACTGGTTGATCTCGACTCGGCAGGCAGACGAATGCGAGCCTTCGCTTCGCCGGCTCACTGAGCGGCGTTGGCTCTTCGCCGAAGCGGGAGGAGGCAGGTCGGGGTATTCCTGCTGTCGAACGGTCGGCTTATCGGTCTGCTTGTCGGCATTCTCTCCGTTCGCAGGCACTCGTATCGCGGCGACCTCATGTCTCGTTCCGTGTGACATGAATGATCGTGCTACAGAACCGACCGGAGCACAGTTGAGTGGTCTCGACGTGCCGGCTCGGGTCGGCCTCCGCCTGCATCCAGACCGAGTAGATGAGTTCGCCCCCCAACCACGGGTATTCGAACAGCATGGAGAATTCGTCCGGGAAGTCGGCGAGGCGGGCCTGGGCGTACGGCTGCTCATGTTGGATACTGTGGCCGTTCGCAAGGGGACCAGCGGCGTATCCCATGAGTGGGTAGCTCAGTCGATAGTGGACGGGTTGGTCGTAGAACACCGGTCCTGGGATGTGTTCTAGGGCGAGTACGTCGTCTTTCTGCAGTTTGAGTAGGTCGACGTAGGCGCCGGAGCGTTCGATCAGTGCGAAGTTGTTGACGGTGTTGTCCGGATACAGAACCCCGTTGCGGTTGACGGCAAAGAGCACCATGGCCAGGGCTGCTGTCACGAGAACCGCCCGTCTGCCAAAGCGTTCCTCGACGAGTCCGAAGAGGGCGAGGAGTACGAAGGGGAGAACCTGTAGGTAGTAGCGGGGCAGGACACTCCAGTTTCCCACGAGCGGAAGCGTGAGATAGAAACCGAAGAAGGACACGAACAACGCGGCTATGGCGACAAGTGCTCGTTCGCGAGGAGCATCACTGTCGGGCCGTAGTCCGCGTAGACCGAGGACGAGGGGGAACAGGCCAAGAAGGACGGCCAGATCGGGGACACGCCGGAGGTAGAACGTGAAACTTGTCAGATAGGCACCGAGGTTCGCCTGGTCCCCAACCTTCCCCGTGGAGGTGAGGGCGGCCACGAGGGCAGGCGGTGTGACGAAGAGCGCCACGGCCCGCCATCTCCGTTGTGTCGGAACAGTCAGCGTGGCGAAGGCGAGTGCCGCTGTCACGATGATCCCCGACTCCTTCACCAGGACGGCAAGCGTCGCCCACAAAGCGGCCCAGAGGAAGTCGCCCCGTATCCAACTCAGCAGCGCGAACGTCGTGGCGACCAACACGGGAACCTCGAGGTACATGAACCCGACCTGGGTGAGCATGAGAGGAAAGATCAACACGGTGAAGGAGACGGCCAGCGCAGGGATGGGGCTGAGCAGAATTCTCGCGAATCGAAAGAGGCCGACCATGGCAACCGCGGCGATGGCGAAGTGGAGGAGGTGAAGGACGGGGAGCACGCCGGCCTGGTTCGGAACGGTTCTGATCACCAATGCAGTCAGCCACGTGATGGCCGAGAGGCTGTGGACATTGGGTCCGCCCTCCTCATACCTCGGCTGGCTGAGCAGGAAACCCGCGTCGAAGTCGTGCTCCGCGAGTGTGATGGCGGCCGGGAATACGCTCATCGAACTGTCCCAGACCGGTGGTTGGCGGAGGACAGGGAATTTGAGCGCGAGGATGATGGCGAGCCAGACGAGAAACCACACGGCCCGTCGCGTGTACGGAGCCGAGAAGCGACCGCTCGGCGGCGCGGACGACAGGTGTTCGGGGGTCATGTGG
>JANTFM010000372.1 GCA_024763475.1 Acidobacteriota bacterium
CCCGCGTGCTCGGCGACTCCTTCCTGCACGTCAGCCGGACGGATGCGATCGTCGAGCATGACGAGGCTCTTCCCTGTCTGGCGAGCAAGCCCATCAGCGACGTGGAGCGGCAGATCGGCGCCCACATCCTCCCGCTGATCGAAGATGGAGCCACGCTGCAGATGGGAATCGGGGGCATTCCGGATGCCGTCTACGAGTCGATGGACGGGCTCAAGGACATCGGCGTCCACACGGAGATGCTCTCTGACGGCTGCATGAACGCCATCGAGCGGGGCATCATCACGGGGCGGAAGAAAACCCTGCACAAGGGCAAGGTCATCATCACCTTCGCGCTCGGCTCGCAGAAACTCTACGACTTCCTCGACAACAACCCGCTGATCGAGTCTCACCCCTGCGACTACGTCAACGATCCCTGGGTCGTGGCGCAAAACGACAACATGGTAGCAATCAACTCCGCGATCGAGGTCGACCTCACCGGCCAAGTCTGTTCCGACTCGATCGGACCGAGGATCTACTCCGGCTTCGGAGGACAGGTGGACTTCATCCGCGGCGCGGCGCGGGCCAAGAACGGCAAACCCATCATCGCCCTGCCCGCGACCGTCCGAAAAGGTCAGCAGTCGCGCATCGTCGCGATGCTGCAACAAGGCGCCGGTGTCGTCACGACCCGGGCGGATGTCCACTACATCGTCACGGAGTTCGGCGTTGCCCATATCTTCGGCAAGAACCTGCGGCAACGCTGCGAGGCTCTGATCAATATCGCCCACCCCGATTTCCGCGAGGAGCTCACGCTACAGGCGAAGGAACGCGGCCTGCTCACCTGACGGGCGAGCATTCCTGCCATCACAGGACACGCGCGCTTGGATGTGTCCACCACACGGTGGAGCGAAGAATGTTGTGCCCCTGTTCGGGCGCACGGCGCCTGGTTGCCAGCGTTCTTCAGTGTTCGCGATTTGCCGATCAACGTCCCCTACGGCAGGAATCGCGGGTTCAACATTCTTCGCTCCACTGGGGGTGGGCCACCGTCATTTCGACTGGCGCCGCAGGCCGTTTCGCCGTAGATAGAGCGCCATGAACCTGTCGCACAGAACTCTCTTCGCCCACAGCTCCGACACCGGCTGGTGGTGCTTGGCGCACATCCTGGAGGTGACTCCGGACGAGTCCTGAGCGAGATTTCCCCTTTGAGCGACTCATCCCACCTCCGGCGCCCCGGGGGTGTTTTCGTGTCTGCCCCCGACCTGCCCGGAGCGGAGACAACAATGAAAGGCCTTTTTGATATCACCGCAGACCTCGACACACCGGTCTCCGCGTTTCTGAAGCTTCGGCCACTGCGCCCGCGCTTTCTCCTCGAGAGTGTCGAACAGGGGCAGCGGGTGGGCCGCTATTCGTTCATCGGCTTCGGCGACGCCCTCGAATTCCGGATTGACGGCGCGCACTGCCGCCTCGATGGCGAGGAGCGCCCCTGTCCCCGGAACCGGCGGGAGTGGATCCAGCTGATGCGGGACGCGCTCTCTCGCGCTCCCGGACCGGGACACCGGGTGGCGGAAGCCCCGCTCGCCGGTGGTCTGGTGGGTGTCTCGTCCTACGACACCGTCCGTCTCTTCGAGACCCTGAAGAATCCTCCCGGACCCGGGACGCAGCAGGGCCTCGGGCAACGTCCAGCGGAGTGCGCCTACCTCGCCCCCGAGTCGCTCCTGATCTTCGACCACCTGACTCGGCGGATCGCGTTGATCCACGCGGGAGACGAGTGCGAGCGAAAGGCCCTGCGCAGGGAACTCGTCGCCGCACTGAGCCAGGGGATCACGAGAAGGCCTCAAGCACCCCGTCTCGCGGAGTTTGAGCAGAGCCTCGATCGGCGGGCCTTCGAGGACGCCGTGGCGAAGGTCAAGGGACACATCAGCGCAGGCGACATCTATCAGCTGGTGCTCTCGATCCGGTTCCGCGCGGCCTGCGAACTCAATCCCTTCGAGGTCTACCGTGCGCTGCGCGCGATCAACCCCTCGCCCTACATGTACTTTTTCGACTTCGACGACGTCTCGGTCGTGGGCTCGTCTCCCGAGGCGCTCGTGCGCCTCACGGGCCGCGAAGCCTTCCTGATGCCGATCGCCGGGACGCGACCCCGGGGCCGCAACGAAGACGAGGACGAGCAACTCGCCCAGGAACTGCTGGCGGATCCCAAGGAGAGCGCCGAGCACGTGATGCTCGTCGATCTCGCCCGGAACGATCTCGGCCGCGTGGCGCTTCCGGGATCGATCGCCGTGCATCCCTATGGCGCGATCGAGCGCTACAGCCATGTCATGCACATGGTCAGCGGCGTTCGCGGCGTGCTGGCCCCGGAAGCCGACGCCTTCGATCTCTTCGCCGCGGCCTTCCCCGCCGGAACGGTCGTCGGCGCGCCGAAGATCCGCGCGATGGAGATCATCGACGCTCTCGAGCCCACCCCGCGGGGCATCTACGCCGGGACGGCCGGCTACTTCGGCCAGGACGGGAACATGGACCAGGCGATCGCGATCCGCACGCTGGTCCTCCGCGACGGGATCTGCACCTACCAGGCGGGAGCAGGTATCGTGGCGGACAGCGTTCCCGCAAGGGAGTACGAGGAGGTGCTCGCCAAGAGCGCGGCACTCCGGCAATCCCTGGCGCTGGCGGAGGAAGGCCTGTGAAAGCGCGCGTATTGCTCATCGACAACTATGACTCGTTCACATACAACCTCGTCCAGGCCCTGAGAGTCCTGGACGCCGAGGTCGTGGTCCACCGTCACGACGAGATCTCGCCGAGCGAGGCCCTCGGGATGAAACCCTCGCACCTCGTGCTGAGCCCCGGACCCGGCAGACCCGAGGACGCGGGCATCTGCATCGAGCTGATCCACGCATTCCGCGAAATCACTCCGATACTGGGCGTCTGCCTCGGACACCAGGCGATCGCCGCCGCCCACGGCATGCGAGTCTCGAGTGCCCAGAGCCTGATGCACGGCAAGTCGTCCCGCGTCTACCACGACTCCCGCACGCTCTATCAGGGTCTGCCCAACCCCTTCGCTGCGGGCCGCTATCACTCGCTCGCCGTCGAAGAGGAGAGTCTCACTCCCGAGTTCCTGATCAGCGCCTACACCTCCGACGGCGAGATCATGGGCCTTCGCCACCGCTTGCTCCCCATAGAGGGCGTGCAGTTCCACCCCGAGAGCATCCTCTCCCCCGAGGGCGACCGCCTGCTGCAGAACTTCCTCGACCTGGCGCCTGCGGACCCGGCCCCATGAGGGCGCTCCTGGGCAAGCTCCTCTCGCGGAATGAGCTCAACGAACAGGAGGCAGAGTCCCTGTTGACCCGGCTGATGGAGCCTGGCCTCGATCCGGTCCTCGCGGGGGCGGCCCTCGCGGCACTCCGGGTCCGGGGAGAGTGCGCGGCAGAGATCTGCGGTTTCGCGAAGGGGATGCGCGGGCGCGCGCGCCCCCTGCGGCTGGGGAACCACGAACCGCTGGTGGATATCGTCGGCACCGGGGGAGACGGATCCGGCTCGTTGAACCTCTCGACCGCGTCTGCTCTCCTCGCCGCCGCCTGCGGCCTGCGCGTGGCCAAGCACGGGAATCGCAGCGGCTCGAGCAAGAGCGGCAGCGCGGATGTCCTCGAGGCCCTCGGCCTCCCCATGCCGCTCGACGAGGGCCAGGCGCGCGCCTGTTTGACCGAGAGCGGATTCACCTTCGCCTACGCACCCTTCTATCACGGAGCAATGAAAGCCGTCGCACCCGTGCGGCGAGCCCTCGCGGCCCGCACGGTCTTCAATCTGCTTGGCCCCCTGACCAATCCCGCGAACCCTGAGTATCTCGTGGCGGGCGCTTTCAGCGAGGACGCGGCCCGGCTGATGGCCGAGGCGCTCGCCGGCCTCGGCGTCCGGCGAGCCTTCGTCGTC
>JANTFM010000373.1 GCA_024763475.1 Acidobacteriota bacterium
GCTCGGGGGGGGCGCTGCTGGCGAGATCCTCGAGGACGCGTCGACCCGACGGATCACGCTGCGGATCAACGGCGTGCCCCGGGACCTGCTCGTGGACTGCCGCTGGACCCTGCTCCGCGTGCTGCGCAACCAGCTCGGGCTGAGCGCCGCCAAGGCGGGCTGCGAGCGCGGCGAGTGCGGTGCCTGCACCGTCCTCGTCGATGGGAAGGCGCGCTACGCCTGCCTGACCCTCGCCGTCGAAGCGGAAGACCACGACATCACGACCCTCGAGGGCCTGATGGACGGCGAGCGGCTCTCCGACCTGCAGCGGGCCTTCGTCGAAGAAGACGCCTTCCAATGCGGCTACTGCGCACCCGGGCAGATCGTCGCGGCCGAGGCGTTGCTCGACGCCACGCCCGCCCCGTCTCGCGACGAGATTCGCCTCGGCATGAGCGGGAATCTCTGTCGTTGCGGCAGCTACGGACACATCACCCAGGCCGTCGATCGCTGCGCACGGGAGCGCAAGACGCGCAAGGAGGGCTCCTCATGAGCCATGGAGAGCGCTACTACTTCATCGGACCGGTCCCCGAGACCCCCGGTCCGAGCGAACAACCGGGCCCCTGGGGCGCGACCCGCTTCGTTGGCAAGGCGGCGACGCGCATCGACGCCTACGAACGTGTCAGCGGCGCGGCAATCTTCCCCTCGGACCTCGTCCTCCCCGACATGCTCCACGGCGCGATCCTGCGCTGCCCCCATCCCCACGCACGGGTCCTCTCGGTCGATTCCCGCCGCGCCCGTGAGATGCCAGGCGTCGCCGTCGTGCTCGCCTCGGACCGTCCGAACGCTGGCCGCACGGGCGCCGACAAGTTCCTGGTCGAACACTGCCGCTACGAGGGGGAGGTCGTCGCGGCGCTCGCGGCGAGGACCCCCGAAGAGGCCCAGGACGCGCTGCGTATGATCGAGGTCGAGTACGAACTCCTTCCCCACCTCAGCGACGAGCGGCGGGCCCTCGACCCCGGTGTCCCACAGGTCCACAGCTCCGGCAACCAGGTCGCACCGACGGCACTCTATGAGCGCGGTTCGATCGTGGAGGGCTTCGCGATGGCAGACGCCGTCGTCGAGACCCGTTTCGACACGGCGACGCAGATCCACTGCGCCATCGAGCCTCACGGCTGCGTGGCCCGCTGGGATGGACCTCGACTGACGATCTGGGAATCCACCCAGGGCGCCTTCAGCGTGCAAGCCGGCGTCGCCGGCGCCCTCGGCCTGCCCCTGTCGAGCGTGCGCGTCATCGGCCACTACGTCGGCGGGGGATTCGGCGCGAAGCTGGAGGCGGGCAAGTACACCCTCCTGGCGGCACTGCTCGCACGGGAGGCGGCCCGGCCGGTGCGTTTGTTTCTCACGCGGGAGGAGACCTTCCTGGCTGTCGGCAATCGCCCACCGAACCACATGCGCCTCAAGGCGGGGGTGCGCAGGGACGGCACGCTCACAGCGCTGGACTTCGAGGCCAGTGGCAGTGGCGGCGCCCATCCCGCTGGCGGCGTCGCGCTGGTCGACTGGCTCGTGCGTGACCTCTATTCCTGCCCGAACGTGCGGACGGAACTCACCGACCTGTTCATCAACGCCGGACCCGCGAGGCCCTTTCGCGGCCCCGGGCATCCCCAGGGCGCCTTCGCGCTCGAGCAGGTGATTGACCAGCTCGCCGAGAAGATCGGCCTCGATCCCCTGGAGCTGCGACTGCGCAACATCCCCGAAGTCAGCCAGGCCCGCGGCGGCATCCCCTACACGGTCAGCGGCCTGCGGCGCTGTCTCGAGGAGGGCGCATGCGCGTTCGGCTGGAAGGCGCGGCGTGCGGCCGTGGCAGCGAAGGGCGAGAGCGAGGAGAAGGGCGCGAGCGGCCCTGGCGGGGACCATGGAGAGAGCAAGGACAGGGGCGCGAGCGGAGGCCTTGGCGGGGACCATGGAGCGAGCGAGGACAGGGGCGTGAGCGAAGGCCTTGGCGGGGACCATGGAGCGAGCGAGGACAGGGGCGCGAGCGGAGGCCTTGGCGGGGGCGAGAGCCATGACGAGAGCCATGGCCAAAGCGAGAGCAAGGACGAGGGAGCATCGCTGCAGCGTGGGGTCGGACTCGCGGCCTGCCTTTGGGTTGCGGGGGCGGGTGGGCCGCCCTCCACCATCGTGCTCAAGCTCTTCGCTGATGGCAGCGCCAACATCAACTTCGGCGCAAGCGACCTCGGCACGGGAACGAAGACCGTGATGGCGCTGATCGTACAGGAAGAACTCGGCATCCTGCCTGAGCGCGTACAGATCGAACACGCCGACACGGGGACGACCCAATTCGCGACGCCGAGCGGTGGCAGCAAGACGATCCCCACCGAGGCTCCCGCCATGCGCGACGCCGCCCTGGCCGTACGACGCCAGCTCCTGGAGATCGCCGCGAAGGAGGTCGAACGGCCGGCGAAGACCCTCGCGATCGAAGGAGACGCCATCATCGCCCGGGACGGTTCCGAGGAGCGCTGGCCCATCGCCAGGCTGCGCGGCCTGCAGCGGCGCGGCGTGCTCATCGGCGTCGGCTATCGCGCGCCGAACCCCGAGGGCAAGGCCATCAGCCCCTTCGGCGCGCAGTTCTGCGAAGTCGAGGCCAACCGTCTGACCGGCGAGCTGCGCGTGCTGCGCTTCGTCGGCGCCCACGACAGCGGGCGCGTGATGAACCGCCTGAGCTATGACAACCAGGTGCGGGGAGGCATCGTGATGGGCATCGGTTTCGGCTTGAGCGAGGAGCGCCGCCTGGACCACGGGCAGACGGGCCGGATGCTCAACGCCAACCTCCACGACTACGCGATCCCGACGGCGCTCGACCAACCCGAGGAGATCGTCTCACTGCCGATCGACCTCCCCGATGACGAGGCGAACACGACGGGCGCGAAGGGCCTCGGCGAACCCGTGACCATCCCGACAGCCGCAGCGATCGCGAACGCCGTCTATGACGCCTTGGGCGTGCGGCCCACCGCGACACCGATGACACCGGAGCAGATCCTCACCCTGCTCCGCGCCAAGCGGGAGGGCTAGAGACCATGCTGCCACCCTTCGAGTATCTGCGTCCGACCACTCTTAACGGCGCCCTCGCTGCGCTCTCCGAGAAACCCTCCCGGATCCATGCAGGCGGCACCGATCTGCTGGGCTGCCTGCGTGACGGCGTGTTCGAAGCCGGGCGCGTCGTCAGCCTCTCGGGACTCGAAGCCCTGCGGGTCCTCGAGGACAGCGACGAGGGCGGTCTGCGTCTCGGCGCGCTCGTCCCCGTCGCCACCCTGGCAGAGCACCCGCGCATCATCCGGGACTACCCGGGTCTCGCGGAGGCGGCCGGACTCGTCGCCAGCCCGCAGCTACGCAACCAGGGCACGCTCGGCGGCAACCTCTGCCAGAAACCGCGCTGCTGGTACTACCGCGGCAACTTCCCCTGCCTGCGCAAGGGCGGCGCGACTTGCTTTGCCGCCGAGGGCGACAACGCACGACACGCGATCTTCGGCGGCGACCTCTGCGTCATGGTGCACCCCTCAGATATCGCACCGATGCTCGTCTCCCTCGCCGCGGTCGCGCGCATCGTCGGACCCGGAGGGGATCGCGTCGTCCCCGTTGAAAACCTGTACGTCCCGCCCGCAGTGGACTTCACGCGCGAGACGGTGATTGCCGACGACGAGATCCTGACTGAGATCTACCTGCCCCCCACCCTATCGGGCAGCGACTCCTCCTATCGCAAGGTGCGGACACGTCAATCCTGGGACTTCGCCCTCGTCGGCGTGGCGCTGCAGCTCGTGCGCGCCGAGGGCCGGGTGCGGCAGGCCCGCGTGACGTTCAGTGGCGTCGCCCCCCTGCCCTGGCGTAGCCGGCCGACCGAGGAAGTC
>JANTFM010000374.1 GCA_024763475.1 Acidobacteriota bacterium
GATGCGGCCTCCTTGGTCGAGTAGCCATCGGAGAGGAGGATCGCGAGCTCCCGCTCACGCTGGGTCATCACTCCGCCAGGCTTGAGGCGGCCAACCGCCGGTTTGACGTACTCGGCAACCAGGTCCCTTCCGGCAGCGCCTGCTAGGAAGTAGTCTCCGCGGGCCGCATGGCGGATCGCGACGGCCAAGTCGTCAATCGAGCACTCCTTCTGCAGGTAGCCGCGGGCCCCCGCCTCGAAGGACTGGCGCTGGTAGGTTTCGTTGTGGTGGGCGGTCAGGATGACAATCTCGGTCCGCGGGTGCTTGTCACGGATCCAGCGTGCCGCCTCGATGCCGTTCATCACGGGCATCACGATGTCGAGCACGAGCACGTCGGGAGCAAGGAGCGGCACCTGGTCGATCGCCTCCTTCCCGTTGGCGGCCTCGCCCACGATGAGGAAGCCGTCTCGAGCCGTGAGCAAAGCGGTCACCCCCTCGCGGAAGAGGCGGTGATCATCGGCGATCATGACTCGAATAGGACCCTTGTTCATCGCGCGTGATTCTAACCCGGAATGCCGGAGTCGAGCTCCAGTTGCGATCCCGGGAGACCCATGGGTGAAGACGCCAGCTTCTGCCACCCGCTTCGCAGTACAATCCCGCACATGTCCCCGGAATCCTCCCTGCGCGATGCGCTCCTTGCAACCTTCTCCTTCAAGGCCTTCCGGCCGGGCCAGGAGGAGGCCTCCAGAGCGATCTTCGAGGGGCGGGACCTTGTCACCGTCATGCCGACGGGCTTCGGCAAGTCCCTGTGTTACCAGCTCCCCGCCACCCTCCTCGAGGGCACGACCGTCGTCATTTCTCCGCTGATCGCGCTGATGAAAGACCAGGTCGATGCCCTGAAGGAGAAAGGCATCCCTGCGGAAGCCGTGCACTCCGGCATGCCCGAGTCGGAGCGCGACGCCACGATCCGGGCCCTCGCTCAGGGCAACCTCAAGCTGATCTACGCCGCGCCGGAACGGCTCGGCAGCCCGCGATTTCAGCGAGCGCTCGCCCGTGCCGGCGTCACACGGATGATCGTCGACGAAGCGCACTGCATCAGCCAGTGGGGACACGATTTCCGGCCGGACTACCGGCGCCTCGGGCCCCTGCGCCAGCAGCTCTCCGTTCCCGCCGCCGCGTTCACGGCCACGGCAACACCCGATGTCCGGGCGGACATCAGCGTTCAACTCGGCCTCGAGAACCCGCTCGAACTCGTAACCGGTTTCGAAAGACCCAATCTGACCTTTGGCGTACGCCAGGTCCGTTCCTGGGCCGACAAGGAACGAGCCATCCGCGAAGTCCTGGCAGAATGGGGGTCACCGGGCCTGATCTACGGCGCCACGCGCAAGAGCGTGGAGAAATGGGCGGACTTCCTCGCCGCACGGGGCCTCAGGGCAGCTTGCTATCACGGTGGCGTCGGCGACCGCCAGCGGGAAGCGGTTCAGGACGCCTTTCTCTCGGGCCAGCTCGATGCCATCTCCGCGACCAATGCCTTTGGCATGGGCATCGACAAGGCCGACATCCGCTTCGTGATCCACGCCGAGATCCCCGGAAGCGTCGAGGCCTACTACCAGGAGGCGGGCCGCGCCGGCCGCGACGGCAGGCCCTCCCTGTGCCTCCTGCTCTTCGCACCCAGCGACATCAGGACGCAGGAGTTCTTCCTTGCGGGCTCCAACCCCTCCCCAGCCCTCTTCCGCAAGGTCTGGAGCCTGCTCGCGAACGAGACTCCGGAGGGAGAATTCGAGGTTCCCGGGGAACTCGACGCAGCCCAGCGCATGGCGGCGGCAACGGCGGCGCGCCTGCTCCGCCAAGAAGCCGGACGGCGCGGGATCCCCCCGGGCAACGGCCCCCTGCCCCTTGATCTGGGCCCGCGCCACGAGAAGGCCGCGCGGGACCGCCGACGCCTGGATGCCATGCTGAGCTATGCCTTCGGCCAAGGCTGCCGGACGCACTTCGTCTACGACTATTTTGCCGGGTCGGCCACGGGGGGCCACACACCGAATTGCGGCACCTGTGACGTCTGTCTTGGCTGGACGAAAGGCAGGACCAGGCCGCTCGAAGACCAGGAATTCGAGACGGTGCGGATCGCCTTGTCGGGCGTCGCGCGCCTTGACGGACGTTTTGGCCAGGAGCGCATCGCGCAACTCCTGACGGGCTCCCGCTCCCACGAGCTGGTTTCCCGGAATCTCCATCTGCTGCCGACTTGGGGACGCCTCTCTTCCCTGAGTCTCTCCCAGGCCAAGGACCTGCTGTCCGCCCTCGTCGACGGCGGATTGGTCGAGCGCCGGAGGATCCAGGGCGGGCCTGCCGGTGCGTTCGTCCTGGCGTTGACGCACCTGGGGATTCAAACCATGAAAGGAGAGCTGCGCCCGGCGATCGCCTTCCCCAACTGGCAGAAGACGAAGCGGGGCGCTGGGTCCTCAGGGACCAAGACGAGCCAGACAACGAAGACGCGCACCCAGGGGTCCGGTCCAGGCGCGCACGGGCTCGCACCAGGAGCCCAGCAGCGAGACGTGGAGGCTTTCGAACGCCTGCGGGAGTGGCGGGGCATGGAGGCTCACCGGCGGCGTATCCCCGCGTATTGCGTACTCACCGACGCGACCCTGCTGGCCCTGGCGGACACGCGCCCGGCAAATCCGGGAGAACTGCTTGAGGTTCCCGGCATCGGCCAGGCGAAGCTGAAGAAATACGGAACGAAGCTCATCGAGCTGCTGGAGCGTCTACCTTGACGGCGCAGGGTGAGAAGCCCAGAATGAGCGCCGCGAAAACGACAGGTGGCGGCGTAGCTCAGTCGGTAGAGCATGCGGCTCATAATCGCAGTGTCCCCAGTTCGAGTCTGGGCGCCGCTACCAGCCTCGTCCCATGACGATCCACCAAGCAAGAGCAGACCTTCTCGCCTCGGCCGGGGCGGGCCTGCTGCGGGAACTCACCCGCGAGTGGGCTCCGGCACGAGGCCGGCGCGTCCTCGTCGCCGTCTCAGGCGGCGGAGACAGTGTCGCGCTCCTGCATCTGCTCAGCGCCCTGGCCCCCGGTCGCGGCTGGTCGCTGGCCGTGGCGACCCTGGATCACGGCCTGCGGGGCGAGACCGGAGCAAGAGACCGGCGTTTCGTCGAGACCCTCGCCTCGGATCTCGGCCTCGAGGTCCACGGCGAGACCCGGAAGGTCACGCGAGCCCCTGGCCTGTCCCTCGAAGACGCCGCCCGCAACACCCGCCGTGCCTTTCTTCTCGAGGTCGCGGACGCCTGTCGCGCCGACACCATCGCTCTCGGACACACCGTGGACGATCAGGCCGAGACCATCCTCTATCGCCTCGGCCGCGGGACCGGGCTGGCCGGATTGGGTGCCATGTCCCGCTATTCGGAGTCCCTCTGGCGACCGCTGCTGCGAGTCCGAAGGAAGCGGCTTCGGCACGTCCTTCAAACAGCAGGACTCTCCTGGTGCGAGGATGAGACCAACTCGTCCCTGGCCCCGCTGAGAAACCGCATCCGCGCGGAGCTGATGCCCGTTCTCGAGAGGGTGCTCGGACAGAGGAGCCCCGAGGCGTTGGCCCGCGCTGCGGATTTCGCACGGGAGGACGAGGCCTGGCTGACGAAAATGGCTAGCGATTGCACCCCCCCCGAGACTTGGAATGAGGTGGAGGGCATACTCGAAATCGAACGCGCGGTCATCGTGCCCTTGCCGGCGCCGCTGCTTCGGCGCATCCTCCGTGGGGCCGTTGAGCGGAGCAGTGGCGGTAGGATTCGTCCCTCGTCCGCGCATCTGGTTGCCATGGAATCGCTGGTTCGGGCGGAGAGCCCGGGAAGCGAGCTTCATCTGCCCGAAGGGCTAACCGTTCGCCGCAAGCAGG
>JANTFM010000375.1 GCA_024763475.1 Acidobacteriota bacterium
CCCGGAGGAGCCGATGCGGCGATCGACCCATGCGATCCTGAGATGGCGCTCGAGCCTCGAGTGCCAGGAGGTCGCGATGAGCAGAGGGGGACGGCCCGCCAGGCCGGAGGAGAGGAGCGCAAGAGGACGCTGGGCGGAGGCCGTGGCGCGAGACTACTTGCTCGGCAAGGGTTTCGCGCTGCTTGCGACCAACCAACGTCTCGCGCGGGGTGAGTTGGACATCATTGGCCGGGAAGGGGAGACGATCGTCTTCGTCGAGGTGCGTTCGAGGCGCCGGGGGAGTGCCTATTCGCCGGAAGCGAGCTTGTCGCGTCGCAAGCAAAGCCGTCTGATCGGTGCTGCCCGCGCGTGGCTTGCACGCCACGGTCTATCCAACGCGACCTGTCGTTTCGACCTGATCAGCATTCGCTCCGGACTCGGTGAGGCGGAGATCCGTCACTACCGTGGGGCGTTCGTGGATGACTTCTGACGGGGCGAGACGGACGAAGGGCTCGTGAAGATGGGATAAACAGTCCCTGGAGGACCGGTCCCTCCGCAGCGTCGTAGGTTCCACTCGGGTCCTCTCAACAGGACTGTGGTGCCGAGCGACATGTGGAGGATCGGCCCCTTCATGACGCCGATCGCCTGGCGACGATGAGGAGGTGGAATGACCCGTGGCTGTTGCGGCAACGGAGACCGACGGACTCCAACAAACTCACGAGTTCCTGTTCGTCCAGCAGGAGGCTGCCCATGCCGGCCCAGCGTTCGAGGCGAGCCACCCAGCCGCCGATGAAGGTCCGTGGGTCCGGCTCGAAGAGGACGAGCCTGCCGTCTGGCGCGAGCAGGCGCGCGAGCTCTCCAGCGACGGCGGGGAGTTCGGCCATATGGTGCAGTGCATCGAGTATCACGACCCGATCGAAACTCGCGTCAGGGAAGGGAAGGGCTTCTGCACGGGCCACCGTGGCGCTGAGGCCCTTCTTGGCGGCGCGGCGCGCCATCGGGGCCGAGAGGTCGGCGACGACGGCCTGGTGGCCTGCGGTCCTGAGAGCGGCCGCGACGCGGCCTGTGCCGCCAGCCAGGTCGAGGATCCGCATGGGATGCGCCAGGTCGAGGGACTCGAGGACGCACTGCAGGCCCCAGCGACCGATGAGCTGGTCCCAGACCGGGGCGATCGCGTTGAAGAGTCCGTTCCTGGGTCGGCGTTTCTTGGCCTGTTTCATGGTGGGGAGAGTATCCCGAAACGGGAGGGATGCGAGCCGGGCCTGACAGGGCCCGCGCCTCGTTCTGTGGCGGGATTTCCCCTGAGTTGTCTCTTATACTCACGCTGCCCTCGAGGGATCCGTCGAGAGCCAATGGGGCCGGGAAGGTCCCCACGGGAGTTGCAAGATGCGTGAAGCCGTACGGAAACTCTGGCCCGAGTTGGACTGGATCGAGGCGACTCCGCTCAAGGAGCAGGTCATCAAGACCTGGGTCACGGTGATGGAGCGGTCCCCGCTGACTCCGGAGGATCTCGAACGGATCCCGTTCACGCTTCTCGTGCCGGACTGCCAGGCAACCTTCATGGAACACAAACGCTGCGTCGTGCATATCGCTCGACGGAGCGCGGAATCCATGCGGGAGTTCCTCGGGCGTGCTCTCGTGATCGACCTGGATACGGTCGTGGCGGGGGCCATCCTCGCGGATGTCGGCAAGCCCCTCGAGTACGAGATCGTGGACGGACAGCCCCGTCAGAGCGCGCTCGGGCGTGCCTTACGCCATCCCTTTACGGGGGTGGCCGTGGCCCTGGAGTGCGGCGTGCCCCAGGAGGTCTGCCACATCATCGCCACCCACGCGGGCGAGGGGGACATGGTCAAGCGCAGCGTCGAGGCGACGATCGTGCATCACGCCGATTTCATGAGCTTCCTGCCCTTCAAGAACATGGCGTCCTGAGCTGAACAGACGTCGCAGGTTTCGGGAGGTGTCCATGCCCCAGACGGTCATTGAAAAGATCGCCCAGAGTCACATGCTCTCCGGCCCCGAGGGACGTCCCGCCCGGGCTGGAGACTTCCTGGCTATCCAGCCCCGCCACGTCATGACCCATGACAACACGGCGGCGGTGATGAACAAGTTCCGCGGCATTGGCGCCGATGCGGTCCATGACCCGGCCCAGCCGGTGTTCACCCTGGACCACAACATCCAGGACCGTTCCGAGGGTAACTTGGCCAAGTACCGGGCCATCGAGGACTTCGCCACGAGCCAGGGGATCTGCTTCTACCCGGCCGGTTCGGGGATCGGTCACCAGATGATGATCGAGAACGGGCACGTGCTCCCGGGCTCCTTCGTCGTGGCCTCGGACTCCCACTCCAACATGTACGGCGCGCTGGGCGCGCTGGGCACGCCCGTCGTGCGGACGGATGCGGCGGCGATCTGGGCCAGCGGAGAGTTCTGGTGGCAGATTCCGCGCACGGTGGAGGTCCGCCTCAGCGGCTCCCTGGCCGAGGGCGTGAGCGGCAAGGACGTCATCATCACGCTGTGCGGGCTCTACAACCAGGGCGAGGTGCTCAACGCGGCGATCGAGTTCAGCGGGGCGGGCGTAGCGAGCCTCTCGATGGATGCGCGGATGACCATCGCGAACATGACGACGGAGTGGGGCGCGCTCGTCGGCTGGTTCCCGGTAGATGCGATCACGGTGGCCTATCTGCGGGATCGCAAGGCGCGAGGTGCCACACGCGTCACCAGCGAGGCGCTCGAGGCGTGGACGGCGAATCCCCCCCGTTCCGACGAAGGGGCGGCCTACGCCGCACGCATCGAACTCGATCTTTCCGAAGTGACGCCACACGTTTCCGGCCCGGATTCGGTCCAGGTCATGACCTCACTCCCCGAGATCGCTGCGAAGCGGGTGCCGGTGCACAAGGCCTACCTGCTCTCCTGCGTGAACTCGCGCTACGAGGATCTCGCCGCGGCGGCGCGGGTCATGGAGGGGGGACGGCTGGCCGAGGGGGTCGAATTCTACGTGGCCGCGGCGAGTCGCGAGATCGAAGACCGGGCCCGCGAGAGCGGTGTCTGGGGCGTGTTCGAGTCCGTTGGCGCCCGCTTCCTTCCGCCGGGTTGCGGCCCCTGCATCGGCCTGGGAGCGGGCCTGCTCGAGGCGGGCGAGGTGGGCATCTCCGCCACGAATCGCAACTTCAAGGGTCGAATGGGATCCCGGGACGCGCAGTGCTATCTCGCGTCGCCGGTCGTCGTCGCGGCCTCCGCGCTGGCAGGGAGGATTGAGGCTCCGGTGAGCTGGGAAGCGCGCGAGATCACTCACGCCTTCACGGACTGCGGTGCCGGGCTGTCTTCGGCGGAGGAGACGGTCGAGATTCTGCCCGGGTTTCCGGAGCAGCTGAGCGGGCGTCTCGTGTTCCTGCCGCAGGACAATCTCAACACGGACGGCATCTACAGCAAGGACTACACCTATCGCGAGGATGTGACGCGGGAGGAGATGGCCCGCGTCGTGATGGAGAACTACGATCCGCGCTTCGCGGAGCGGGTCGGCGAGGGGGACATCGTGGTCGGCCAGTGGAACTTCGGTACCGGCTCCAGCCGGGAGCAGGCCGTGACGGCTATGCAGGCGAAGGGGATCCCGCTGGTCATCGCGGGGAGTTTCTCCCAGACCTACCTGCGCAACGCGTTCAACAACGGTTTCCTCTGCGTCGCCAACCCACAGCTGGTGCGTCGGGTCCAGGAGAGCCTGGCTCAGGCCGCGCGCTCCGGAGATCGGACCCTGATCCCGGGTGACGCGATCGAAGTGGATTTCCGCGCGTCGCGTATCCGCTGGAGGGGTGATAGTTTTGCGTTTCCCGCGTTGGGAGTCGTTCCCCAGTCGCTCGTCATCGCAGGTGGTGTCGAGAACC
>JANTFM010000376.1 GCA_024763475.1 Acidobacteriota bacterium
GGGGAGTCCGGAGCTGTTCTCCTTCTCAACGACTAAGGGTTTCGCGGATCCTTGCGTTTCCCCGGAAGACATAGAGGGTGCGGGTGTAGAAAAGACCCCGGGGTCGATATCTGCACTGGCGCCATAGTCCTCTGGTGGGTAGCCAAGTGAGACGCGGTCGAAGACTTGCTCGAGCGAGTTTTCATTCTCATCAGGATCAGGCGGGGAGAGCGGGATCGAGGTTTCGACTTCTGCGATGAGTTCGCCCGTCAACCCCCCGGTCGGATCCCAGCTGTCTTCCTCGTGAATGAGACCGGGCACTGCCTGCTCGAGTTGTTCAAGCGAGGACAGCAACTCCGCAGTTCCTGCGTCCATTCCGCGCAGCGTCTCCGGGATCGCCTCTGGATCGGTCTCGCCGAAGGCGGGCGGACCCTCCTCTCCCGGCTCTTGGCTCGCTGGAGCTTCGTGCGGGGTGTCTGACGAATCGCCTTCGACGAAAACGTTCTCGAGCAGCGAACTGATCTCACCATCGGTCGGTGCCTTCTCGAAGGATCCATCCGGGCGATTCTCGTCAAAGAGCACGAGACTCTCAGGTGCTGCGATGGGGGGAGCTTCCGGCGCACCCGGCGGCGTTTCCCCGGCGGGCTCCGGGTTTCTCTCTGGACGTCCGCAGGCTGCGGCCGGCCCCTCTTCTTCCTGGGAGGGATCGATGATCTCGAGCTCGGCCAGCTCCGGCGGAAGGTCCGAGCACGTTTCGAGCTGCGCCGCGGTTCCGCATTCCTCGGTGCTCTGGACGTCTGGAGTGTTCGATGCTGAAAACGTGAAAAAGTCATCTACAGCGTTTTCAATAAGTTGAGGCTCTGCATGGGGGACCGCACCCGTCAGGGTGGTGCCTGCGGTCAGAAGCTCGAGAGCGTCCTGGCCGCCGTTGCTGCTCTTGGGTTCATCAGGTGATTCGTTCTCCAGGCTCAACAGTTCGAAGCTTTGGGAAGCTTCCTGCTCGCCGTCTTGATCAGATGGCGCTCGCCGCAGTTCTTCGGGAACGGCATGCGCATCCTCCTCCGGGAAGGAATGAGGATTGTCGAGGACCGTTGCCTCCCGAGAGTCGCCGAGTCCCGAGTCGGTAGCCGGTGGCGTCTGGGCGGATGTGTTGCCGATCGCCCCAATATGCGGCCTTGTCGGAGCGTTCTCTTCGGCGACTTGGACTTCCAGGAGCTGGATGTGTGCCCAGAGATCCTCGGCGACTTCGGCTTGAGTGGTGGAAGCTGCTTGTGCGGAATCCGTGATCTCGGTCGACGGAGCTTCCGAGACCTCGGTGACGGGGGCAGACGCGGGTGCGAGGATCGCAGGACTCGCCGGAGTAGAAGCCGCTTCCTCTACTAGGAACGTGGTAGCTGTTGGTGCCGCTACGGGGCTGGAAGCCGTTTCCTCGGTGATGGACGCGGTAGCTGGCGGTGCCACAGCGGGATGGTCCGCTTGGAGGGTCTTATCTGGCGGTGGAACAAGCCTCTTCAGCACGGCGACGATTTCATTGTCCTGCTGGGGACGCTCGAAGTACTGTTCTGCGCCCACCTCGCTGGCCATGGCTTTGTAGCGGGGTCCGCGAAAGATCTTGGATGCGATGATCACGACGGGAGCATCGTCTCCGGCTCTCTTCAGGGAACGGCAGAGGCGAAATCCGTCCCGCCCCGGAAGCATCGGTTCCACGAGAACCGCAGCAGGTGGGTCGGCTTCGAGATGCTCGTCCGCCTGGCTGGCGGAGTTTGCTGTCAGGACCCTGTAACCCTCGTGTTCCAGCATCTTGCTGGTGGCCACGAGTGACTTCGAGTCGAAGTCGATGACAAGAACTGGTCGATTCACGCTCATCCGCTCAGATCCCCATTCCCTCCCTGCAGAACATAGGGTCCGCGGCAGCGGCGTTCAATCGAAGGCTGTCGCTATCGAGCGGAGCTAATAGTCATCGGAACACTACCAATCAGTGCGAGAAGGTGATCGCAACACTGGCGTAAGTATCTACCGGATAACCGTTCTTCATGGCAGGTTCGTACGTCCACTGTTTGAGTGCTTCTCGCGCAGCTTCACCAAAACCACGATGGCCTTCAGGCTCGGAAAGCACCTCGATGCTGCCCACACTTCCGTCTCGAAGAACCACGGCTTGTAACACGACCTTGCCGGTGAGCCCCAGTCGCAGCGCGAGCGGTGGGTACTTGGGTGCCACCCGGCTGGATGGAATCAACCTGGGTGGGGAGATGCCGTTGAGCCCCGCGATCTGCGGCGCCAGCTTCGGCGGGTTTTCGGGAGTGCCGATCAGGTGGTCTGTATCGATTGCCGGCGGGGCGGATGACGGATCCGCGGGACCGAGTTCGAGACGCGGCGCCGGCGGTTCGGGATTCAGCGCCTCGATTGCGGCGAACACGTCATCTTGGGTGGCCGCAGCTCGTGCCTGGTCGCGTTGCGCCTGGACCAGCTTGGCCTCTGTTTTCGCAATGAGTTCTGGCAGCCCTGAGGAGATCCCAGGCGGGATCGGGTCCGCACCCGCTTCCAAGCTTCCAGGGGCCTCTTCTGCAGCGGGGTTTACGCCCGGGGAGGATTCAGCAGCCATCTCGAGGGGATCCGCCGCATCGGTTTCGGGTCCAGTCTCTTCCCCGATCCGCGCTGCCGCGCTCGTCCCAGAAAGGGTCGCATGGCTTGGGGGAGACTCAACCTGGGTGCTCAAGTCATGCATCATCGGGGGCGACTCAACCTGGGTGATCGAGTCGCGCATCATCAACCAGGCTCCGAGAACGCCCGCAACGACTACGATCGCGAGGATCGAGGCCAGGAGCATCGGGGCGCGCCTGTTGGACGCAGCGTTGTTCGCGCTTGCTTCGGGTGGGGTTGATGGCTCGGATTCAGGGAGCTGATCGGCAGCTGAAGGCGCTGCGGGTGTCGCGATTTCCGTCAGAATTTTTTCCGAGTCGAGCGGCACTGATGGCGAGGATTCGGACAGGAGCTGGCTAAGACTCAACTGCTCGGGCGAGGGGGGCGGGGGCTTGAGCGGAACCGAGGTCTCGATATCGACCGGGATGTCTCCGGTCGGAAACGCACTCGATGCTCCATCGTCATCATGAAACGACCTCTGCGGGATCGAGTGCTCGAGCTCCTCCAGGCTGGAAAGCAGTTCGGCAGTGCCTGTATCCATGCCCGCCAGCGTCTGGGGTACCTCAGTCTTGGCAGCCTCAGCTGTTGATTCGGTTGGGGTCGAGAGCGAGCCCGAGAATATCTCCTCGAGGCGAGCGTCCACCGAGTTTGATGGCTCCCGCTTGATCTCCGACGCGCTCGAGCCGGTCAACGCGGTCTCCAGCAGCTCGTCGAGAACCTGCTCTCCGACAAGTTGTCGTTCCTCGGAGTCGGTTCCTGTTGACGAGGGGCCTGATGAGGCCGGTCCGGGCAATCCTTCATCATGAGTATCGGTCGCCGAGCCAGTCGGAGAGATCCCCTCCGGGACGGGTGATCTGCCGTCCACGCTCGATGGCAGGGAGAGCGTGCTGCCTAGGGAAAGCGGGTCGTCGTCCAGAGCTGGGGGTCCGCTGGCCGATGCACCGGTCCATCCCTCACCCAGGTTGGTGAAGGCCAAGTCGAGGGGACTGTCCTCATTGGAGTCTTCTGCAAGGCCAGCCCGGGTCATAAGCGGTTGTTTATCAGCTACTTGACATGACGCACTGGTCGAGGGTGAGGGGATGCCGACCTGGACAGGAATCGCTTCTGTCCCATCGTGGGTGGCTGCTGCCGTGTCTTGAGAGCGCGGTGAGTCCATGACGCGGGAGAGGGCTTCATCGATATCGAGTCCGCCAATCGCATCAAAAACACTGT
>JANTFM010000377.1 GCA_024763475.1 Acidobacteriota bacterium
TGGATCAGAACATCGATCCGCTGCACGCGGTCTACCTCCTCGGCACGGTGCGGCACCTGATCAACCTGCGCCTGTCCCAGGGACACATGCTTCACGACCTGGCTGAGGCCCGGGAGATCCAGCTCAGCCTGCTACCGGAGAAGATGCCCGAGTTCCACGATCTCGACATCGCCGGCCGCTCGCTCCCTGCGGACGATGTCGGCGGAGATCTCTTCGACTTCCCGCTCCAGGCGGACAAGGTGCTCGGAATCGCGGTGGCGGACTCCTGCGGACACGGACTCCCGGCGGCGTTGATGGCGCGGGACGTGATCACGGGCCTGCGCGTCGCCCTGGATGAACGCTACCGCCTCACGTCAGCGATCGAGCGGGTCAACCGGGTCCTCTCCCGCTCCGCGCTGGCCAGCCGCTTCATCTCACTCTTCTACGCGGAGTTCGAGCCGGGAGGCAACCTGGTCTACACCAACGCGGGACACCCCCCCGGCCTGCTCTTCCGCCAGGGCCGCATCACCCGGCTCAAGCGCGGTGGGATGGTCCTCGGGCCCAACCCACGAGCCGAGTACGAGCGCAGCTTCGCGGCGTTTCCTCCGGGCTCGACGTTGCTGCTGTTCACCGACGGCGTCACCGAGGCACGTTCCGAGAAGGGCAAGTTCTTCGGGGTCGGACGCCTGGAACAGAACCTGAGACAGCTACACCACTTCTCGGCGGAGGAGATCGTCGACCGCCTCTTCAACACCGTCGACGAGTTCGCCCCCGGCGTGCGCGAGGACGATCAGACAATCGTCGTCATCAGCCGCCGGTCGTAGCCCCGCACCGTGGAAGGGCTGCTAGCGCGCCACCGCCTGGGCGCGGAGTTGGCGAATGACCGTGATCTTGATCCGGCCCGGGTAGTCGACCTCGCTCTGAATGCGCTGTGACAGGTCGTGGGCCAGGAGCGCGGCATGGTCATCGTTCGTCCGGCCCGCGTCCACGATGACCCTCAGTTCGCGGCCCGCCTGCAGCGCGTAGCAGTTCTTCACGTTGGCGAAGGACGAGCCGAGCTCCTCGAGCTTGGTCACGCGGCGGATGTAGTCCACGGTCGTGCGGCGACGGGCACCGGGCCGGGCGCCGGAGATGGCGTCCGCCGCGGCGACGAGCACGGAGATCGGGTCGATCACGTCGCAGTCGTCGTGATGGGACTCGATCGCGTTGACAACCACGGGGGCCTCGCCGTAGCGGCGGGCCAGCTCCCCTCCAATCTCGGGATGGGTTCCCTCGCGCTCGAAGTCGACGGCCTTGCCGATGTCATGCAGTAATCCGGCCCGCTTGGCCAGCTTCTGGTCCAGTCCCAGCTCCTTGGCCATGATCCCGCAGATGTGGGCCGCCTCCTTGACGTGATCGAGCACATTCTGGCCGTAGCTCGTCCGGAACTTGAGGCGTCCCAGAAGGGCCACGATCTCGGGATGCACACCCTTGCAGCCGACCTCGGCAACGGCTTCCCTGCCAGCCTTGTTGGTCTCCTGCTCGACCTTGCGGCGAGCCTGCGCCACCACCTGCTGAATCTTGCGGGGATGGATACCGCCGCCTTCGACCAGGCGCTCGAGGGAACGCCGGGCGATCTCCCGCCGAATGGGATTGAAACCACTGATGACGACCTGCTCCGGGTTCTCGTCGAGCACGAGCTGCATCCCGGTCACCTTTTCGAAGGCCCGGATATTCCGCCCCTCGGCTCCGATGATGCGTCCCCTCAGGGACGGGTCGGGCAGGGCGACGATCGAGGTCGTCCGCTCCGAGGAGAACTCGGAGGCCAGGCGCTCGGTCGCCAGGGCCATGATCTTCGCCACTTCCCGATCGGCCGTACGCTGGACCTCGTCCTTGATCTCGCGCACCTCCGCCGCGGCACTCTGCCGAACCTCGGCGCGCAGGGCGTCGAGAATCTGCCGCCGAGCCTCATCGCGGCTCAGGCCCGCGACCTCTTCGAGCCGAACGAGAACCTGGTCGAGTTGGAGATCAACTTCCTTGCGCTGGCTCTCGAGCTCGCTCCTCTGGCGGTTGATCCCCCTCTCGCGTTCGCTGAGCAGCTCGTCGCGGCGCGCGAGCGCCCGGTCCCGGTCGACCAGGCGGCGATGCCGCTGCTCGGCCTCGATCTCGGATTCCTCGGCCACCTTCCTGCGGCGGGACTCTTCATCTTCCCAAGTCTGTCGCCGTTCAGAGACTTCCTCCTCGGCCTGTGCGACCAACGCCCGTGCCTCGGCATTTGCCTTGCCGCGGGCCTCGCGAAGAAACTCGAGTGCTTCCTGGCGCGCGCGGGAGAGGACACCGCGGCCTTTCCTCGCGGCGATCAACCAGCCGATGAAAACTCCGACGAGCAGCGCAGACGCCGCTGAGGCCAGGAGTGGGATCATCCGTCTTCCTTCCCCCCTGCCTTCGCAGGGCGAGGCGCGGAAGAGGAATCACGAGGCTATGGAAACGCCCTCCGCGCCCCAAGTCGAGCGCAGGCAAGAAGAAGACCCGGTGTACCGCCAGGCCAGGAGGGCATCAATCCAGCAAAAGCAGCGCGCCATAATCAGCGGCTCCATAGTCGTTAATTCCCTTCCGAAACGCGGACCCCACACGAGAGTGGGAGCCGCTCGGAGCGCCAATGTTAATCGCGGGAGGGCCCCGGGGTCAATCCGGTCGGGAACGACGCTCAGACTCGCGCGGGGCGGCTGGAGGAACTCATCGCCCAGCTTTGTCATGCACCCTCGGTCGCCGGCATGTCCTGGGGCCGGTTTGCTGTCGCTCGCAGGAGGGCTGAGGGGTCGTTTCGCTGTCGGTCGCGGGGCTGTCCCGGGTTTGGTTCGCCCGGGCTTCAGGCACTCGTGCTCGCGGACTTCGCGGCGGGACTCTTCTTGGACTCTTTCGGCTTACTTTCCTTCGAGTGAGCGCTTTCTTTGCTCCCCTTGCCCCCACCAGCGCCCTTGCGGCCGGCCGAGTACCCATCGGCATACCAGCCACCACCCTTGAGAACGAACGCGCTCTGCGAGACCAGCTTCCGGACCCGGCCCCTGCACTCCGGACAGGTCCTCGCCGGTTTGTCCGAAATCCGCTGGATTTTCTCGAAGACATGCCCGCACTTGCTGCATTCGTACTCGTAGATCGGCATCGTGGTCACTCCGACTTGGTGGCGCAAGAAACGTGTGCAGCTATCCTTAAGACGAATTCACGCCCTTGTCAAAGAAGATGACCGCCTTTTCTTGGAGATTCACAGTGGATCCGGCGAGGCTGACCGATAGCGCATGGAGCGAGCCCCTGGGAGACGCGCTGGAGGCTGCGGAGCTGTCTGTCGAGACCTACTACGCGATCAGCCCCCGGGAGTGGGCTTCACGCTTCCGCTACGACCTCGCATCCTGCCACGACCACCCCGAACTGCACTTCCGGGAGTCCGCCATGGCTCAGATCGTCCGCGCCGAGCGCAGCGGAGCGGCCAGGACCCGCTACCGCATCGTGCTGCGCGAGCCGACGATCTTCCGCCTGGCAGAGAGCCACGACCTGGCCACCGTACTGACGACCGCCCTGACCCACGAATTGGTGCATTTGGTGCGTTTCGGTCAGGGCCTGGCGCCCTTCGAAGCTGGGGAGCACGAACGCAGCGAAGAGGAACAGCTCGTCATCCGTATCTCGGAGCAGGCCATCCTGACAAGATCCAAGGGAGTGCGCGCCCAGCGTTTTCGTCACTTCTTCGCAGAACACCCTTTCACTGGCGTTGCGGAGTCCTGAGGTTGCGGGTCGCGTCGTAAAAGACGCATAGAGTCTAGCGAGCGGCCAGCGGCACGGAGGAATACCCAGCTGGCGAGCGGACGGCGGCGAAG
>JANTFM010000378.1 GCA_024763475.1 Acidobacteriota bacterium
CCGGGGATTGTAGCGCAGCCATACGATTCGGAACGCCGCCAAGATCGCGATCGAGGCGGTCCAGCCATAGATTCCGGGGGGATGTTCCCCCGAGAGGAGGAGCGCCACCAAACCAGCGATGCCGAACTGTGCGGCATTCGCAGCAATGCTGCGATTCGCGAGCTCATCGGCCAAGGTCTGGTGGATCAACTTCTGCACAACCGCTCCCTGGGAGAAGGATCTCCTGCGGGAGAATCTGGGGCAAGATCCGCGACAAGACAAGCAAAAGCTGACCGGATCAGGAAGGGCTATCTCGCGGAGCTCATCCGGCTGTCACGGGCCGCATTTCACGCGCCCTCGCGCCCCAGCGCAGCGGCGAAATCGTCGAGTAGAGAGGCCAGGCGGCGGGCGCCGTCGACGGGCATCGGCGCGTATAGCGAGGCCCTGAGGCCGCCGACCGAGCGGTGTCCCTCAAGGCCAACGAGATCCCGTCCTGTGGCCTGCGCGAGAAAATCCCCGTCTCTGGCCGAGTCGACGAGTCGGAAGACAACGTTCGTTCTCGACCGCCACGGAGCACGCGCGGGGAGCGAATACACCCCGGGGTGGGAGCTGAGTGCGGAATAGACGATCTCGGCGCGCTCGTCCGCACGACGGCACATCTCCGGGACACCTCCCTCCCCCTCGATCCAATCGAGCATCAGGGAAAGCAGCACGATGAGCAGCGTGGGTGGCGTATTCAGGAGGGAACCCCGGGCGGCGTGTTCGCGGTAGGACAGCATGGCGGGCAGACTCCGTGGCATGATCTCGAGAAGCTCCCTGCGGATCAGTACCAGACCCAACCCTGCGGGCCCCAGGTTCTTCTGGGCCCCCGCGTAGAGCATTCCGACACCGTCCAAGGGGAGCTCGCGGGTCAACACGTCGGAGCTGGCGTCGATCACCATCGGGCAATCCAGCCCCTTGGGCAGGAGCGGCAACTGGGTCCCGACAACCGTGTTGTTCGACGTCAGGTGCAAGTAAGCCGCCCGCTCGTCGAGATCCCAAGTCTCGCGGGCCGGGATCTCGGCGAAAGCCTCTCCCTCGGATGAAGCGACGACCCGGGCCTGAGCCCACTTCCGGGCATTGCTCAGGGCGAGGCGGGCCCAACGCCCCGTGACGAGATAGTCGGCCACGCCGTCGACTGGAATCAGGTTGGCGGGGGCCATCGCGAACTGCATCGTCGCACCGCCTGGCAGAAGCAGGACTTCATGCTCCTGTCCCGCTCCAAGGAGGCGCCTCAGCGAGGCGAGTGCTCGTGCGTGAAACTCGCCGTAGTCGGGGCTACGGTGGCTCATTTCCAGCGGCGAAAGCCCCGTGCCGGGGCCCGGGAGGATCAGTTCGGAGGCACGGGCAAGCACCTCGTCTGGCCAGAGTCCTGGTCCCGCGCCAAACGACAGGACCCGCTTCCCTTGCATCATCGCGCCCTCCCAAGCCAACAAGTCGATCATCCACTGTGGTTTGCATTGTGCCGCCTCAGCGACCACATTCCTACTGAGAAAAGCTGCGTTCCCGAGGGAAAGTGGTAGGATATGCGTCCCGGCGGGCGTGCGTACGCCGGACTTACTCGCATACTTGGCGCACTGAGGAGGAAAGCAAACACCGGATGAGAAGACCTGTCATGATGGAGCGTCAGGGCCCGCCCAAGGCCCGCATCAATCGCCAGATCCGCGTCAGCAGTGTCCGTCTGATCGACGAGAATGGCACCCAGGTTGGTGTAGTCCCCGTAGAAGAAGCTCTTGAGATTGCCCAGTCCCGTGGACTGGATCTCGTCGAAGTGGCCCCGGACGCCCGGCCCGTCGTCTGTCGCATCATGGACTACGGCCGTTTCAACTATGAGCAACAGAAGAAGGCTCAAGCGGCGAAGCGCAAGCAGCACAAGGTCGAAATCAAGCAGATCAAGTACCGACCTGCGATCGACGAGCACGACTTCGAGACCAAGACCGGCAAGGTCATCAAGTTCCTCGGCCAGGGCCACAAGGTCCGCGTCACCGTGATGTTCCGCAAGCGCGAGATGCGCCGCCAGGAAACGGGCGCCATGGTGCTGGACCGAGTCATCGAGACCGTCAAGGAGCATGGCATCCCTGAAGATCGTTCGCGGCAGATGATGGGCCGGGACCTCTCCGTGACCCTCGCCCCCCACAAGAAGGATGCCGCCGCCGCAACGAGTAGCTAGAGTTTTCCGCCTGACAACTTCGCTGCATTCTTCGCCAGCCCGGCCCTGGAGGCGTTGGGTCGGCGAAGTAGGTGTCGGACTTTCCTGTCGGAACAGGCGTGCGTCCTTGCGGGCCCCCTTGGCTCGAGCTGAACCTTCGTAGCGAGTGCGTGAAGGTGAAGCCGAAGAGCGCTTGAATTGTTCGAGCTGGACCGTAAGGGTTCGCACAAGCAGACGTTCCCAGTCTCGCATCCGATCTCCAGGCTGAAGAGGGCCCGGAGATCGGAACTTCTGGGAGCGACGCTCAGATTCCCGCGAGGCGGCCGGATGAACTCATCTCACAAATTTGTCGTGCACCCGAGATCGGATGCGAAACTGGGAACGCATTCTTGCGCGGGCCCTCGGCACCCGCCATCGATCGTGGTGCTTACGGAGCCTTGGAAACCCAAGCGTGGGCCACGATGCGCGCAACCTCCTCGCTGCCGGAGGCACGCAGTCGATCCAGCGTGTCGTCATCCAGGCGTGCCAGCATGCGGTCAGCCGTCACGGGATCGCCATCCTGACGAGCGGCCCACGCGTAGAGTACGATCCAGGTTGTACCCTTGGCCTCGTCACACACGCTGTCCAGCAAGGTCCGGCCGATCGCCGAGTGACCCTTCGCGATCTCCCGTGACGCCGTTCTCATCCGAGCAGCAGCAGCAAGCATCTTGAGGCCGGAACCCGCGGCGAGGAGGTCATTGAGCGAGTCCCTCCCCGCCGTCGCATCGCAGCTCCCCTCACGCGCGATGAATCCCTGTGCGGAGAGGAGCTTCCGTACGACATCGAGATCCGCCTGATCCGCGTTGGCCAGTGGAGCGCAAAGAGCGCGGTGCGCCGCAATCACCAAGTGCTCGACCACGCGCTTCTGCGCTGCGGCGTTGCGGGCCTGCCGGGCCTCCTTCACCAGCCGGGCCGACGACGTGCTGACCTCTTGCACCCGGCGAGCGAGTCGCACGAGGCTCTGATCCACCCGGCCAGGAGTGCTCCGGGAAGCTGGCTCTTGGGGCCGATGACGGGGAGAGGGCTTCGAGGCCCGGGGCCCACCACGGGGCTTCGCGGGGGGCCTGGCCTTGGCTCGTCTTGGACTCGCGCGCCTCGCGGCATCCGGCGCACGCGCCTTGGCACGGCGCACGGGACGGTAGAGGGCCTCAAGTTCGTCGACACGAGCGAGCAGAGCCGCATCTGACGAGAAGTTGCGCCCTCCGCGATCTCTCGCCGCCACGGTTGCCAACCCCTTGGCAACGATGCGCGCCTCTTCGGGATTCTCGAGGGTGAACCCATGCGTCTCCAGGGCAGCGGGCAATTGCTCGGCGACGCAGATCAGCGCCTTTGAGATCACCTCGCGCACGACATAGCCGCGCCACTGATCATCCAGAAGTTCCGGCCGCATCAGCTCATCGCCGCACCCTTCGGGAATGGGGCCGGCATCCTTCCACAGCCGCGGAATCGTTGCACGCAAGCGAGAGATGACCGGATGAGCGTGCAGCCAGGAACCACGTCGCCAGGCCAGGTGCAGTTCACTGGCGTGGGCGGCAAGCTCAGCAGGATCGAGGCCTGAAAGGCCCCGCTTCGACGCCCGCGCGATGAGCTCTCTGACACTCCCGTCTTTC
>JANTFM010000379.1 GCA_024763475.1 Acidobacteriota bacterium
CCCCGCCGCAACCGGATCATTGTCGGCATGTCCCTGGCGGTGGTCGTCATCGAGGGCGAGCTACGCTCCGGCTCCCTCGTCAGTGCCCGCCTCGCAGGAGAGGAGGGTCGGCAGCTGCTGGCCGTACCCGGGCGAGCCTTCGACAAGCTGGCCGCCGGCCCTCTCTCCCTGCTGCGAGACGGTGCAGCCATGGCCTGCCAGCCCGAGGACATCGTCCACGAGCTCCCGGAACCGGATTGCTCGGAGCTTCTCGCCGCACTTGCCATGAAGGAGGGCGATTCGAGCCACGCCGGGCTCGACGCGGACACACGCGAGCTGCTCGATCTTCTACCCGTTCACGATGAGCTGACCCTCGATGCGATCCTCGATACGTCGGCTCTCCCACCAGGTCGCATTCTCCGTTGCCTCTTCACCCTCGAGCTTGCGGGGCGAATCCACCACTTGCCCGGAAACCGCTACTGCCGGGCAAGCCCCCGCTGAATCCGCGGCTTGCGTCGCTTCTCTCGTGCAGGGTGCACACCGCTCCGACTAGAATGCCCCTCGATGAGTGAGATGACGCTTCGTTACGGCCGGGGAGAGCTCCCGCTGCCACCCCTTGCGGCCGAATGGCCGCGCCTGACGGCGCCTGGCCTGTTACCCCGGAGCGACTCCTCCGCACTCCTGCCCGCCACGGCGCGGCAGGCCGCCGAGTCCATCCGCCGGGTGTTGCCAGAAAACAGACGCCTCGCGCTGGTCGTGCCTGACAGGACCCGACCCATACCGCTCCCAGAGATCCTGCCCCCCGTGCTGGATGCCATGATGGCGGCCGGCGTCCCCGCTGAGCGCATCGATCTCGTGCCGGCATCGGGTATCCATCGGCCGATGCTCGGGGAAGAGCTGTTTCGCTGGGTCGGCGACGACATTGCGGGGAGTGGGCTTCGGCTCGCGACCCATGACGCCGATGCACCTGCCGTTCTGCTCGGCTGGGCTCATCCTCCGGGAGGCCGGCCCTTCCCGGTGAGTGCCCATCCGCTCGTCGCCCGTGCCGGGGCCGTCCTGGTTCTCGGCCGGATTGTCTTTCACTACCTCGCCGGCTTCGGGGCCGGCCGCAAAATGCTGACCCCCGGCGTCTCCTCCCGAGCGACGGTTCTGGGCATGCATTCCCACTGTCTCGCCCCTCGAACAGGCAGCGGGCGCCACCCCTGTGCCCGCACCGGACGACTCGACGGCAATCCGGTCCATGCGGCCTCCTGCGCGGCCGCCGCACTCTTTCCACCCGCCGTTGCCATGCATCTTCTGCTCGCAGAAGACGGCACGGTCGCGGAGGTGATGGTCGGCGACCTCGTCGAGACTCATGCCCTGGCCTGCAAACGCTACGCGACAGCCTATCGCGCAGAGAGCGAGCAGCTCTTCGATGCGTTGATCGTCTCGGCTGGGGGCTTCCCCGTCGACAGGGACCTCGTCCAGGCTCATAAGGCACTCGACGCGGTGGCACCCCTGGTCAGGAACGGAGGCACGATCGTCCTGGTCGCGGAATGCGGCGACGGACATGGCAACACGCAGCTCGCCTTGGGCCTGAGTCTCGGCAACCCACGCCAACTCGATCACGCTCTCCGCGAGGACTTTCGTGTCGGGGTACACACGGCGATGGCGCTCGCCGAAAAGACAAGACGCTTCCGCGTCCTGGCGCTGACCGCACTCGGTGACGACCTGCTCGAGACGGCCCACATCACGCGGGTCCACAGTCTCGAGGACGCTGTCAGCCGGATCCTGCACATCCACGGAGAGAACGCCTCTTTCGGCCTCGCCCCAAGGGGCTCCGCACTGCTCTACGAGCTATCTGGCCCACGCCGGGGCTCCCAGAAAGACTACACATGACTGGACTCGACTACGACGTGATCGTGATCGGCGGCGGAAGTGCCGGATCCTCGGCAGCAAGAGCCGCACAGGACGAAGGCGCGCGCACCGCACTCGTCAACGACGGCCCCCTCGGGGGGCTTTGCATCCTGCGAGGCTGCATGCCAACGAAAACGATGCTCGCCTCCGCCCACCTGCTTCACGAAACCACCCATGCGTCGGGCCTCGGTCTGCAACAAAGCGGCCACCTGGCGGCAGACTTCCCCGCGATCATGGCTCGCAAGGACAAGCTCGTGAGCCGCTTTCAGCAGGCGAAGATCCGCAGTGTCGAGAGCCAGGACTATGATCTCATATTCGGCAAGGCCTCCTTCAACGCCACGGGATGCCTCGACGTAGACGGTCGCCCGCTGCGAGCACGAAAATACGTCCTCGCAACCGGCTCGAAAGCGAGCCTGCTCCCGATCCCGGGAGTGAATGAGATCCCGATTCTCACCAGCGACGAGGTGATGACTCTCGAGAAGGCACCGAAGTCACTGGTCGTCCAAGGCGCGGGGCCTATCGGCCTGGAACTCGGACAGTTCTTCGCCCGAATCGGCTGCGAAGTGCTGCTGGTAAACCGCTCTCCCCTGCTCTCGAAGTTCGACCCGGCCTGCGGCGTGGAACTCGCGAGAGCCCTCGAAGCCGAGCCACGCTTTCGCCTTGCCGCACCGGGCAAGATCAAGCATGTGCGCCGGGAGGGCCGCGAGATCGTCTTCATGATCTCGGAGGGCTGCAAAGACTACGAGCACCGGGCGGAGGCTTTCCTGATGGCAACCGGACGAGACGCGAATCTGGACGATCTCGGCCTCGAGCATCTGGATCTTGCCCCCTTCGGCTCCGGACTGGTACACGACCTGCGAATGCGCACCTCGCACCCCGATGTCTATGTCGCAGGTGACGCCACCGGGCAGCTGCAGATCCTCCACATCGCAAACCAGGAGGGAATCGTCGCGGGCCGCAACGCCGCCGGAGCCGAGCCTGCCCTGAGCGTCGACTATCGATTGAAGAGCTCGGTCATCTTCTCGGATCCTCCCTTCGCCCAGGTCGGCATGACCGAGGCAGAAGCCCAGGAGCATGGAGTCCCCTATGTCTTCGGGGAAGCGAAGTTCCCCCAGACAGGTCGGGCTCTGACGATGGGCACTCGCTTCGGACTCTGGCGCGTGATGGCACATCAGGAGACGGGCGAGATCCTCGGCGCCTCCATCCTGGGCCCGCGCGCCGATGACCTCATCCACATCCTCTCGACGATGATGTACTCCCGACTGAGCGTTCACGACGTGCTGAAGATGCCCTGGTACCACCCAACCCTGAGCGAGGTCATCCTCGATGTCGTTCGGGACCTCAGCACGAGACTCCGCGCATAGCCCGGCGCACGCTGCCTCCGCCTCTTCCTGCGTCGGGACTGTCTAGCCCGGACCGAGGCCGTAGTAGAACTGCAGACGTGCCGACAGATCCGCCACGCTCCCGTCTCCGTTGGCGATCATCGGCTCCAGCACGCGAAGAACGCGCAGCTGCAGCGCGTCAAACACCAACGGATCCCGGGCGTCGAGGTAGCCGTTGTCCTCGAGGTAGTGCTCGAGATCATTGATCTTGCTGGTGTGGAACTTGGAAACCTTCCTCGCGCGCAGGGCGGCCAGGAGCTTCTTGGAGTCTCCATCGCAGCTCGCAGCGAGATCCGCAACCTGATCAAGGAAAAGTGGGCTCACCGCCGCAGAGGCTTCGAGTACGAAGCGATCCACTGGGCGGCCGCGCCCGATCCTTCGCGCATCGAGGAAGGCGTCCAGGATCGAGACCTCTCTTGCGATGCTCGCTGCCGTCTCCTCGCCGAGCACGTCCGAGGCGTACCCCTTGGCGTGGTAACTCGTGAACATGGCGACCGTCCTCACGCGAACCTTCAACAGGGAATGAAGGCTCTGCAGGTCATTCTGGAGCAGGT
>JANTFM010000380.1 GCA_024763475.1 Acidobacteriota bacterium
CCCCCTCATCGGCGATCGCTGGTACGCCAACGACGGGCGCCAGCTCGAGGACGTCGGTCTGGAGCGGGCCGCGCTCCACGCTTGGCGCCGGGGCTTCCGCCATCCCACCCGGGACACCCCCCTGACGCTCGAGGCCCCGCTTCCCGAAGACCTCTCGGCCCTCGACCGCAGGCTCTTCGGCGATCAGGGCGGCACCCACGGCACCTAGGCGATCAGGCCAGCACCCCGCGTGAACTGGACGGTACCCAGGCGATCAGGCCAGCACCCAGCGTGAACTGGACGGTACCCAGGCGATCAGGCCAACACCCGGCGCGGGCTGGACGGTACCCAGGCGATCAGGCCAGCACCCGGCGCGGGCTGGACGGTACCCAGGCGATCAGGCCAACACCCCTGCGTGGGCTGGACGGTATCGGGCGGCCAGGGCCGGTAGCCCGGGGCCGGGATGTCGCGCACCTGAGCCCTCGTCACGTATCCTCTGGTCCTCTGGCGCGCTCAACCCCTCAGCTCAGGCCGAGCCGATAGCGGGCGTTCGGATCGAGGATCTTTCCCTCGCGCCGGACACCTCGCCGGGGATTGGCTGCGAGGTGTTCGAGGATCCAGAAGGCCTCGGGCCCCATATCCGGCGCGCCCGCTTTCAGGGCCCACTGATCGGCACGGAGGGCATCGTCTTCCTTGCGCATGGCCTCGACGAGGGCACCCTGCAACTCGAGGACGCTCGCCGCGGCGCGCTTCCCCGCCTCGACCCCCGGCTGGTGATACGCGTTGATCCCCACCAGGCTCGCGTAGAGACCCACGCTGCGCTCGTAGAGGGCGATCAGGCCGCCGATGCTCCGCGCATCGACCCGCGGGATCGTGATCGTCATCACGCGCCGAGCATCCGCAGCGAGCGCCTTGCGGGTGCCGAGCAGGAAGCCGAGCAGGTAGTCTCCGGAGGTGATTCCCGGCTCGACCTCAAGCGGGGGCTCCGGCGGATCCTCCAGCGAGGCCACCAGGGTCAGGAAGTAGTTGTCGACGCCCTCCCGGAGCTGCTGGACATAGGCGTGCTGGTCGGTTGACCCCTTGTTGCCGTAGACGGTCAGCCCCTGGCGTACGGTCTCGCCGGCGAGGTTCTTCTCCTTGCCCAGGGACTCCATCACCAGCTGCTGCAGATAGCGTGCGAGGAGGCTGAGGCGATCCCGGTAGGGAATCACCACCATGTCCCGCTGGCCTGCGCCCTCCGCCGCGACGTGCCACGCGAGGGCCAACCGCGCGGCCGGATTGGCTGCGAGCGAGGCCTCTCGTGTCGCCTCATCCATCAGGCGCGCCCCTTCGAGCAAAGCCTCGACATCATGGCCCGCGAGCGCCAACGGCAGGAGACCAACGGCGGAGGTCTCAGAGCTCCGTCCGCCCACCCAGTCCCACATGGGGAAGGTCGCCAGCCATCCCTCGTCCCTGGCCCGCGTTTCGAGCGGACTCCCCTCGCCCGTCACGGCCACCAGGTGTCTCGACGGATCGCAACCCATCGTCATCAGCCGCGCGCGAACCTCCTCGAAGGCGTTTCGCGTCTCGGGAGTTCCACCGGACTTCGAGGTCACGACCACCAGCGTGCGGGCGAGTCCGTCACCGATCTGGGCCAGGGTCTTCTCGATCCCGCAAGGATCCGTGTTGTCCAGAAAGCTGAGGGAGAGCGGGTCGTCGCTCGTCGCGAGGGCCTGGTACACGAACTGGGGGCCCAGGGCCGAGCCGCCGATGCCGACGAACAGCGCCCGCTCGAACGCGACGCCCGCTTGGGGTCCGATCCCACCGGAACGCACCCGGGCCCCGAAGGCCTGCACCCGCTCGAGCGCATCCACGATCGCCGCACGCAACGCTTCCTCCGGAGCCCGCTCCGGTGCTCGCAGCCAGTAGTGTCCGACGCGACGACCCTCGTCGGGATTCGCGAGGGCGCCGGCCTCGAGTTCCTTCATCTCGGCGAAAGCGCGTTCAAACTCAGGCGCCAGGCGCGCCTCGTCCTCGGGGCGGATCGGCATCGTCGAGAAATCGAGCAGGAGGTCGAGTCCCTCCACGCGCAGGCTCCGGTCGACGAAGGCACTCCAAACGCTGTGTGGCATGGCACGCTCCTCAAGTGAATGCAGCTGAGAATCAGGAGAATACTCCAGCAGTCCCAAAAAAACCGGCGCCCCGAAGGGCGCCGGTCAACAAACGAAGCGCAAGAAGGCTACGGACAGGCGGGCGGCGTCGAATCCCTGACATTACCCGTCGAGTCGTTGCCCATCGGCCCGGCGCAACCGCCGGAGGTCCGCGCACTGGAGTCATACCAGAACGCCTGGCCCGTGGCCGGGGTGGTGGCATCGACGTACTCGGGACTGGTGAGATTGCCGTCCAGGCAGCTCTCGTTGTAAGCCCACGACACCTCGATCGTCCCACGATAGATCGAGTAGAAGTCGGCGTTCGCCACGGCGGACCAGGAGAAGGTCTTCTTGTCCACCGCGAAGGTCGACCCGCTTCCCGTGTTCGCAAGAGCCCCGGTATTGCCATCCGTCGGAGCACAGTCCGTGTCGTTCGGGAAACCGTCCCAGTCCATATCGTCCTGAGCGATCATCCAAGCCTCGCCCGCATCGCTGCGGTCGTCGGCCGGTCCGTCCCCGCCTTGCGCGGGAATCGTGAGTTCAAGGCCGGCGCTCCCATCGAGTTCAGCCAGCGGCAACCAACCGGAGCCGCCGAGCCCATCGTTCGCACTGGCGCCGTGGATCTGCTGCGCCGGTGGGAACAGTGCGAGATCGTAGACTCTCTGACCCGCACCCACGCTGTTGCCGTCGATGACGATCACGCCACCGGCATCGGCCCGGCCACCTGAGGGGCCATCGGCCTTGGGAGCACCGAGGAGGTAGTCGATCACGGTATCCCCGTCGTAGTCCGCGAAACGGACCGTATCACCCAGCTCGAGGTCCGCGCTCGCACCGAAGATCGCAAGATCCGAGGTCTCGTCGAGACTCGTTCCATCGACTGCGCTCCAATCGCTGCGACCCTTCACCAGGTAGGCCCCACCCGCGGCGACACGAGCACTCGCGCCAGGGGGCGATCCCTGGCCCGGCACACCGATGAGGATATCCTGGAAGCTGTCCCCGGTGGCCTCCACCGCCGAGACCGAGCTTCCCGCCTTATCCGATGGCGCTCCACCGTAGAAGATGGCATCCGTGTCGTTGGGAATTCCGAGGTCGTTGATGCCGTCGAGAGTGGTCGCCAGGATCAACGCCACCTCACCGGTCGAGGCGGCCGTGTTGCTGACACCATCCGCATCCGGCGCACCGACGAGCAGGTCCTCGGTTCCATCGCCATCGATATCGGCGACAAAGAGAGAGGCGCTCGCGTGATCTCCCGCGTCGGCACCGTAGATGTACTGGTCGATCGCGAAGGAATCGATCCGGCTCACCGAACCGAGATTCGCGTTGAAGATGATCCAGATCGCACCGGACTCGGTGAAGCTACCGTAGTTCCCCGCGGCCATCGTGCTGCCGAGGGCCAGATCCTCGTTTCCGTCGCCATTGGCGTCGTACACCAGGGTGGAGCGTCCGAGCTGATCGTTCGGCCACTCGCCAAAGAAGGTGAGGCTGGAAGATGAACTCGAAAGGTCGATCGTGGAGGCCAGGGCACCGCCGTAGAACACGTGCACCTGCCCGGAGTCTGCCACCGAGTTATCCGAGCCATCGCCCATGGGAGCTCCGACCACGACGTCATCCGTG
>JANTFM010000381.1 GCA_024763475.1 Acidobacteriota bacterium
CCCTCGGACGCCATCCGCAACCAGGGTCAGTCGGGCGGGAATCTCCTCGCCTGCCTTGTACCCTTTCTTCTTGGAACCGCTCTTAGAGACGCCGCGGGATCCCGTGTGCACCCCGCAGACTCCACGGCCTGAGCTCAGCAGGGAGCAGACCGCTGTTCCGAAGGCGATCTCGATCCCGCTCTCTTCAGCGATCGACGCCATCCAGCCCACCAACTCCTGCAACGGCAAGAATCGACCGGCGCCGCGACGCAGTGACACCGGGCCGGGCCGCAGAGTCTTGCTGCGCCCGGGCCAAAAGCGGAGCAAACCACCGTCGTGGGCCTCGCTTCCCCGGGGTGCCCCTAGGGAAGCCCATCCTGGGAGCAAGCGATCGAGTCCGCGCGTGTCGAGAAACAGCGCTGGTGGCACTTGAAGGCCCACAGAGGGGGCCTTGTCCAGCACGAGGATCTTCAAGGGAGAGGCCCCGCGCCGCCCCCCCTCGCGAGCCAGATGGATTGCGGCAGCCAGCCCGGCGGGCCCCGCACCTACGATCACGACATCCACGCGGCCTCGCCTCGCCTCGCTTTCGCTCATAGCCGGAATCATGGCGCGTCGGGAGCAACCGCGTCAATCCCGGCTTGCACGAAACACGCCTCGCGGGGACAATCCGCGCATGATGAGAAGAGAACTGGTTGCAGGGCCCATCCCCCGGAAGCTCGCCGGAGTGCTCGCGTTCCTCATGCTGGCCGCAGCTCTCCTGATGCCCGGCTGCGACGACCCGCTCCCCCTCACACCGGAGGAGCAGAAGATCGCAGTGGGAGGAACAACGGCCGTCTGCCCGAGTTCGAGCAACGACCACTCCGCGGAAGCCAAGTACTTCGCTACCGTCTTCGGCATCGACGGCACCATCTCGGGCGATACCGAGGTCGTCTTCACGTCGACCCACGGTGAATTCGATGAGAGCGTGGTCCGAACCGATCCGTTTACCGGTATC
Source organism: Acidobacteriota bacterium (assembly GCA_024763475.1). Classification (GTDB taxonomy): domain Bacteria; phylum Acidobacteriota; class Polarisedimenticolia; order J045; family J045; genus JANTFM01. The sequence continues at coordinate 974 of JANTFM010000381.1, forward strand.
GCGGAAGCCACCCTCAGGACAGCGCGGGTCCTCGGCGGAGAGACGGTCACGATCACGGGAACCCTACCCTCCACCGGACTATCGGACACGACGACCCTCGTGGCACCCTTCGTGCCACGCGCGGATATCTACAGCATCCTCGGCGAGGTCGAAGTCGGCGAAGGAACCATCACGCTCAATTTCCGCGTGGCCAGTCCCTGCGATGTGAGCGAGGTCGAGTTCCACATCACCTACAACGCCGCGGTGATGGCGGTCGCACCGATCCGGGATCCCGACGACCCCGCGTTTGGAGAGCCGGACATCAAAGGTGCCGGCAGGCTGAACGATACGGTGGATGACGAAGAAATCCCGAACAACCTCGACATTCTGCTCAATGTCCCGGGAGAGCTCCACGTGCGGCACTACCGCACGGATGATCCGCTTAGCGGATTCTCGGGAGCTGGGACGTACAACTTCGTGACCATGCGCTTCGACGCGCTCGCTGTCGGGGATGCTGAAATCCTGGTCCAGCTGGCTCGCGTGGCTCCCTCCAGCGGTCCCCCGGACTACGATATTCCCTTGGATGAAGTCGGCGTCACACAGATTACGGTGGTCGAGATCGCGGGCACGGGAGGGTAGCGCGGACCATGGGTCTGTGCAGAGTCCAACTTGGGTGCCCGGACAAGCAACGATCTGTCTGGAGCTGTCTCGCGGGCGAGATCCAACGATGAACAGGAGCTCGGCGGAACAGAGTTCCGAGGAGTCGCCCCCGGACTACCAAGGGCTCAGCCTGCGGGATGTCTGTTTCGGCTCGATGGACCGCCTCGACAACCGCTTCGGCCGCCTCCTCGGTCGCTTTCTCCTGCTTCTGTTCCGAGGATGGGTGCTTGATCTGCGCGGACTCGAAAAGGTTCAGGTAGAACAGGATCCTTTCATCCTCGTGCTCAATCACAATCAGCGTCTCGAAGCTCTCCTGGTTCCCACGCTGCTGATCCACCAGCGGCGGGGGCGGACCGTCCGCTTCCTCGGCGACTGGAATTTCCTGATGATCCCGGTCGTCGCGCAGTTCTATCGCCGCAGTCGCGTCATCATCATCACCAGAAAGGACGCCAAGCCGAAGTTCCTCAACCGGCTCAAGCCTCTCTTCGAGGAGAAGCTCCCCGCCATGACGCGGGCTTTGCACGCCCTCCAGGAGGGCGACTCCGTGGGAGTTTTCCCCGAGGGCCGGGTCAATCGGGACCCGGGGCAACTCCTGCGGGGCAGTCCGGGTGCGGCGCGCCTCTCGATAGAAAGCGGGGCTCCGATCATCCCCGCCGGCATCCGCTTCCCGGGACACGATGCCAGCAAGCCCATCGGAGATCTGGAGAAAATGACGATCGAGATTGGCGATGCGATGCACCCGCCGCTGTTCACCCATGGCGAACGTGCACCTGCGGGAGAGGTCCGCGCGTGGCATGATCGGATCATGCTTGAGCTCGCCCGGCTTTCAGGAAAGCAATGGCCCCCGGCGGGGTCCGAGCGAGAGCGAGCTGTTGGTTCTCCAGCGAGCCCATAACCCGCTTCATGAACCTACGTATCGAGGACCTGCAGCTACAGCCGAAGGGCTCGTGAAGACTTCGGGTCCAGGGAAAGGAGACACACATGGCTCTCAAAGACCGCGTTTCGGTTTTTCGCGTCGACGATGAAGGAGGGCGAGCCAAGGCCCGGCAGGTGCTCGCTTCAACCTATCGCCAGGAGAAGCAGTGGGTCGACGATGAGAGTACCCAGATCCCCGAGGAAGACCTCGCGAGGGATGACATCTCCTGGTTCGTCGTCAATATCGACAGCGAACCGGTGGGTGTACTCCGCGTACTCTACGATCCACCCCTCGAACTCTACGCCAAGTACGGCTTCGAACTGATCGACGAGGGCATCAACGTCGAGGAGTTCGTTCGCAACAATAGGATCGCCGAGATCGGGCGCTTTGCGGTGATCGAAGGACATCGCCAGCACATCGTTGTCGTCGCGGCCCTGATGAAGGCTGCTTCGACGGAGACGGTGGCCAAGGGCTACACCCACTACATCACCGATGTCTTCGAAGACGATCCGCACAGCCCGTACAAGTTCCATACCCGGGTGATGGGATTCCAGCCGGTCGCCACCCATGCGGTTGGTGAGCTGAAGTCCGCGAGTCGCCGGATCACACTGATCCTCGACCTCAAGGCCTCCTATGCGCGCCTGCGCGGCAAGGGCAACTGGATCTTCCGCTTCCTCACAGGCGACTGGCCCGAGGCCCTGCACCAGAGAATGAATTCCTAGCCCGCAGCCTTGGAGATTCCCGTGTCGGGAAACTAGGGCGTCAGCCAGCCCTTGTAGCGGTACCAGGCGAGCCCCAGCCACTCGTGGACGGCTCCCGTCGTGCGCACGAGCGCCTGGGCGTCCGGGACCAGCAGGGCCGGATGCCATCGAGCGACACCAGGAGCAGACGCTTTGACCGGAAGGCAGACGAACGCCTCATGCCAGAACGAGGCAAGCGCACGGGGCATGTGAACCGCCGACGTGACGAGTGCGACCCTCTTGAACCCGTGCTGGCGCAGGACACCAGCTCCGTAGACCGCGTTTTCTCGGGTTGTACGAGCTTGCCGCTCCACCAGGATTCGCTCCGGGGATAGGCCGAGCCTGAGCGCTTCTTCCGCCATTCGAGTCCCGGAACTGACTTCGCCGCCATCCGGATCCCCACCACTGAACAAGACCATGGCCTCCGGCCATGCTCGCGCAGCGG
>JANTFM010000382.1 GCA_024763475.1 Acidobacteriota bacterium
TATTCTTCCGTGAACCCTAAGGCGCGGCGGAAGAAAAAGAATGGCCAAAGCAGCCCTGCAATTGGGCAAAGCGAGAGACGAGCCTACTGGATAAGCCACAAGGCAGGGGCTGCGTAGTGCGTACTTGTGTCCAAGAAACCGGGTGCGGTACAATCGGCTTTCACGGACGATGACGCGGCACCGGCGGGGAGTGTTTTTTCTACAGCATTCGGACCCACAGCAAGCGGGGCGGCATCTCCCCCTAGTAGCCCGCGCCAAGAAAGCGCCATTCCCGGGACGGAGTCGGCTCGACGAGGTGCTTGTCATGAACACAACCAAAGGCCTGTTTCTGGCGGTCCTTCTGCTCCTCCTGGCGGGTGGGGCTGCTCTTGCCCTGCCACCGGCCCGGGTGCGGGCGGGGAAAGACAAGATCGTGGTCAGCGTCGCTTTCCCTGCTGCCGAGTTCGAGGCTGCAGGCAGCGCCCAGCTTCCCTCGATCGCTGATCTCCCCCTGGTGGCGGACGCGCCCGGGCTGCCGCTGCTTCCCGAGGCCACCTACCGTATCGTTCTGCCGCCCGGCGCGGCGGTGACCGGTTTGAAGATCACAGGAAAGCGGCAGGAACTTCCCGGGGAATACGAGATCCTCTGGGCGCAGCCGCCACGCCCCCTCTGTGGGCTCCGGAATCCCGTGCCGAGCATCCCGCCCTCCCAGGAGGTTTATGGCTCGGACGAACTCTATCCCGCGTTCCCGGCAGCGGCTGTTGGAGTCGGTTTCTTCCGGGGTTATCGCATTGCGTCGATTCGCCTCGGACCCCTGCAACTGAGGGCCAAGAGCCGGCGAGCCCTCGTCTGGTCGGAGATGACCGTTGCTCTCGAGTTGGGCTACGCTGGGGGCGACGGCCCCTCGGTGCACATCAGAAACCGAGACTCCGATATCGCGGAACTTGCCCGAATCACGGTGAATCCGGAGGCGGCCTACGAATACGGATCCCCCGAGAAAAATCGTTCCTCCGACGAGCCCTGGCTCGTCATCACCACCAAGGATCTTCGCCCCGCCTTCGAACGGCTCGTGAATCACAGAACGACCGCCGGGCTTCCCGCCGGTCTGCGCACGATGGAGTCGATCCGCGATGCATACCCCGGCGAGGATGACGCGGCGAAGGTGAGGGAGGCGATCCGGGACGCGTATCAGAATCATGGAACCACGTTCGTCCTGCTCGGGGGCGACGACATGAGAGACGACGGCACGCCTCTGGTACCGATCCGTCACTGTCCCGGCTACGACAACATGCCTTCGGATTGGTACTTTGGCGCGTTGGACGACGAGTGGGACAAGGACGGGGACGGTACTCTCTGTGAGGACAACGAAGTGGATTTCTACGAGGAGGTTCACATCGGCCGGGCCACCATCGACACCGCCGAGGAAGCGGATCGCTTCATCGACAAGCTCTTGGCCTACGAGGCCGGGCTGCCGGAACCGCGGCGCAACGATCTCGTCTTCATGGGAGAAAAGCTCGATGACAGTACCTATGGGGACGACGCCATGGAGGAGACAGCGGCGATCATCCCAGGGACGTACGCCATCGAGAAACTATACGCCAGGCCCGAGACCTTCACCAAGGCCAATGTGATCAGCAGCCTCGATCGCGGACCCCATATGACGAATCACCTTGGTCATGCCGGGAGCGACTACGTGATGGGCCTCGGAATCGGCGATGTGGAGAATCTGATCAACGAGACTCCCTTCTTCTCCTACAGTCAGGGCTGCTACGCGGGGGCCTTCGATCAGGGTGTCAGCGGCAACGGAGAAGCCATCTCGGAACACTTTCTGACCACCGAACACGCCGCCTTCGCCGACGTGATGAACGGCCGGTACGGATGGTATTGCGTGGGGAATCCGACCTGCCTGAGTCAGCGGCTCGACCACGAGTTCTGGGATGCGTTGTTCACTGAGGGTTTCACTACCCTGGGGGAGGCCAATGACGATGCGCGTCACGACATGGCGTCCGACGCTCAGGGCAATCACACCATGGCGTACTGTTTTCTCGAAACCAATCTGCACGGTGATCCGGCAACTGCCGTGCAACTCGAGAGGTCGACGCTCGTCCATGCTTCCCATCGCGTTGTAGACGGCAACCTGGCCTACGGCAATGGCAACGGTGTGGCGGATCCCGGTGAGACGGTATGGATTCCCGTCACCCTTCGGAATGAGGGCGAGAGGAATGCCCATGGGATCGAAGCTTGGCTCTCTTCGAGTACCGCTGGTGTGACGGTTCACGACGACCGGGCTGTCTGGAATGACATCCCGGCGGGTGGTTCCGCCGAGGACTCGGGGTTTCATTTCAGCGCGACGCTGGATCTTCCGTGTGGAGGGGTGGCTGGTTTCCGACTGGAGGTCCATCACGACGACGGCGCGGTCGACACCAGCGTCTTCGACATCTCCCTGGGGACGTGTACCGATTACGAGATCAGACACGATGATTTCGAGACCGATTCCGGATGGATTTCGGGAGGGGATGCCAAGGACGGTGGATTCGTACGGAGCAACCCTCATGGCGTGACGGATTCCTTCTCCGGACAAACTCAACCGGAGGATGATCAGACCTCGGGAGAAGGCGTTATGTGCTGGGTCACCGGCAACCCGGAGGTCCTGCCCGGGTTCGATCCCCACACCGGCGAGGTGGACCGGGGAACCACATTCATCGAATCGCCTCTCTTCGATGGAACCGGGGAGGGCGCCCTCGAGCTTCGCTTTGCCCGTTTCGTCCATCGCACAGGTGTTGCCGCGCTCAATGCGGCCTACTACCGTGCCCTCGCCAGCAACGACGGTGGGAACGACTGGGTCGAATTGGAAAGGCTCGACGCCAACGCGTCTCACTGGACCCTTCGTGAACTGGCACTGGGAGATCTCCTCGAGCCCACGGGAACGATGAGGCTGCGCTTCGAGGCTGTCGAGTCCATCAGAATGCCGGGAGATCCACTCCTCGAGGCGTTGATCGACGAGGTGGAGGTGTTCCGGCGGGTTGCGAATTGCGAGGACTTCGTCCCATCTGATGGCAATCCACCGAATCCCGTGGGAAACACCCTCTCGGTAGTGCGCGAGGAAGATGCGATTCGAGTGACCTGGCAGACTCCGCCTGAGGACGTGCAACACGATGCCGCGCGCTTTTTCCCCGTCTATCGCTCCCGTGAACCCCAGGCCGGCTTCAGCAAGGTGGCCGAGCCCACGGAGCCTCTGTGGCGTGACCGGCAGGCGATGGAGGATGCTCGTCCCCTGTCGTTCTTCTATCTTGTTGCGGCGCGTAACGCCGCGGGATCCTCCGGGGAGGAACCGGCGCCCTGATGTGGCGGTCCGCGAGGGCCGCCTTCAGTAGGGAAGGTTCGTCTCGGGTTTCGTCGTCCACACTCTCGGCCCGGGAGCTTCACGAGTCCGCGCTCAACGCGAATCAGCTTGGGAACCGGGGACGGCTCACCTTGATCCAGGTCCTCCGGATCCTAGAAGAGAGCGGGCTCTACCAACAGCTCGGCTATCCCAGCATCGCGTCCTACGCCGACAAGAGCTTCGGCTTCGGGAGGACGGAGACCTATCGCTATGTCCGGGTTGCGAAGGCTCTCGATCACCTGCCGCGTTGCCTCGAGGCCTTCGGCAACGGGACGCTCTCATGGACGGCCCTGCGCGAGATCGCGCGGGTCGCCACGGAGGACTCGGAAGAGGAGTGGCTGGAG
>JANTFM010000383.1 GCA_024763475.1 Acidobacteriota bacterium
AGCGTTCCCGGCCCAGGCCATCAAGCAGGGAGCGAACCATGCCACCCCCCTTCAGCGTGAGGACGTCGAGCGTGTCCTGGGGCTTCTTTCGCGGATCCAGGGTCTTGAGCGAGACCGTCAGGACCGTGTCCCACACGCCCACGCGCTGGGTCTGGTTCCTCCTCAACGAGCTATCCGGGCCGGCCCCGCCATTGAGGGCGCTTGTCATCAAGGTGGTCTGGATGGTCTGGTTGCCCTGCTCCGCCTTGAACAGGCGGGCGGAGAAGTACCCGGTGTCGTCGACGATGAGTCTCTCGCTCAGTTCGGAGAAAACGTGGTTGAGCGCGAGGCCCCCAGGCCCGATGGCTGCCGTCTGATCGCGAAAGAAGTTCCGCGTGGCGTTGAGGATCGGGTTGCCACCGATCACGTCGCCACCGAAGAAGGTCAAGAGCGCCGCCTTCTTCGCGCCGCCCATGCCACCTTCCACGTCTGCGAAGTCTGCAGGATTCTTGAACTTGACATCGAAGCGAGCCGTCGGAAAGCCGGACTCTCTCAACAGGGCCATCGCAGGCTGGGCGAGGGTCGTGTCCTGTCGCCAACCACCGCCGTAGCCGCGGAGCGCATTCGGAACCTCGACGAGGGTGAAGGCGTCATACGGGTACTCGAGCCCGAGATCCTTCGCATCGCTCAGCCTCTCCTCGATCCAGGTCTGGATCTCGGCCCCGGCATCTTCGAAGACGTCGAAAGCAGCCGTGTGGTCATCATCGAGCAAGACTTCCAGCAGGACGCCGTCGACTTCAATGGTACGGGAGACGTAGTGTCCCGCGACGAGGGCAACCCCTGGCAGGGGTGCTCCCGGCGCGAAGCGAACCCGCGCCCGGCCTGCCTCAGCGTCGTCGAGAGGCTGTCTTCGTCCGGGGCCTGCCACGACAAGTTCCTCGGGAAGGTCGACGACGAGATCCAGGTCGAAGAAGTCGCTGCCTCGCAGGTCCGGGGCACCCCTTCCGATCTCGGCACCCGTGGCGGGGAGCCAGCGGACGCCGTCGAGGAGCGCGAAATCGTCCGCCTCGAAAAAGAGCGGGCGGTAACCGAGAAGGAAGATCAGCCCGTCGTTGAGTTTCGCCTCGAGCGGGCTCTCGCCGTCGCCGAGATAGGCGAACGCCTCGTCGGGCAAACCGTCCGCGACGAGATGCACCGTGGCCCGGTCTCCGGCGGATAGCGGAGAGGAGAGATCCACGCGCAGGAGGCCATCCTCGAAGCTATGGGTGCAGGGTTGTGTATCGACCTCGACTTGATGGATCGCGTAGCCGGGGTTCAGCGAGAAGAGTAGGGATCCCAGGCTGGCCTCATGGCCGGTGCCGAGCTCGAGTTCGAGATCGAGATGAATCTGCGTCCCCGGATCGATACGTGCCACCCCGCGCAACGCGAGGAGGTCTGGGGCGGGGTCGCTTCGGTGCTGCTCATGGACCTTGCTCCAGTGCCTGAAATCCTTGACGGCTGTGCGCATCGAGAGATATCCACTGAGGCCTGCTGCCACGAGACACGCGAGCAGCAACGCAGCGAGGCCTCCATTGCGCGCGACCGAGTCATCGTCGCGTCGCGGATGGGCGAGACTGGCGAGCAGCAAGAGGCCGAGAGCACCAGCCAGGACAGCGAGGCGCTGCAAGATCCCACCGACGCTTGGCAAGGTCGCCGTGATATCGGAGGGAAAGGTCGTTGTCGTTTGGGGGCCGAAGCCGTTCGCGCCCATGATATCCATCAGCGGGAAGCTGGTGAGCTGCGTGGGGAGCCAGCCAGCGAAGGCCGAGAGGTACGCGATCCAGAGTCCAAGTAGCAGCAGCGCTGCGATCAGACGCTTCCTGACGAGCAACACGACGAGGAAAACCAGCGAGATGCAGAAAGCGAGGGTTGGCAAGGCCTGGAAGGTGATCAGGAAGAGCACCGACGTGGGCTCCGGATTCTCACCGTAGAGCGAGCCGCAACCCAGCATCAGCAGGGCCAGGAGCAAGACCGGAAGATAGGTTGCGACGAGGAGGCCTAGCCAGCGTCCGAGCAGTAGCTCGAGATTCGACAGTGGACGCGCGTCCAGGACCTCGCCCATCCGCTCGCGGAGGTCTCGCGCCCGCACGTCGAAGGCCAGGAAGATCACCCCGATCATGTAGATCAGCAGGAATTGAATGCCGTAGCTGCCCGCGAAGAAACGAGGAGTGATCAGCGAAAAGCTCGCCCCTCTTCCCGACACGAAGTAGTGCAAGCCCGAATGGAAGGAGAAGCCAACACAGGCCATGATCAGCGCCAACGCGCTGAAGATCCAGTAGCGCACGAGCCGGAAGCTCAGCCTCAATTCCGCACGCGCCATCGCGAAGACTCTGCCGAAATGGATCATGATTCCGCCTCTGCGAGGGCGGCCTCGACGCGGCCGCGCGACGCCATGAACGAGAGATAGGCCTCCTCCAGCGTGGCCTCGGCCACCGGCTGCGCACCCTCGGGGGCTTTCCCGTCGGCGACGACCGCGCGAACCCTGAGGGAGTTGCCCTCTGGCCGCCGGGAGACTTCCTCGACGCCTGGACGCAGGAAGCCCGACTCCTGGCCCGTGGGGATCAGGGCTTCGAAGACTTTGCCGCTCGCGTGTCGCATCAGTTCGGCGGGTGAACCGCGGAAGACGACTTTGCCCTTGTCGAGCAAGGCCAGATCTCTGCACCCCGGGCCCAGGTCGCCCACGATGTGCGTCGACAGCAGGATCACCCGCTCCTGCCCGAGTCTTGCCACCAGTTGACGGAAACGCAGGCGCTCCTCGGGATCGAGGCCGACCGTCGGTTCATCGACGACAAGGACCTCGGGCTCGTGGAACAGCGCTTGCGCCACACCGAGGCGGCGCAACATGCCGCCGGAGAGTTTCTTGACCTTGCGGCCTGCGACATCTTTCAGCCCGACGGAGTCCAGGACCTCGAGGACGCGCCGCCGCCGCTCCACCTTGTTGCCGAGGCCGGCGATGATCCCGAGGGTATCGAGGACCTCTTCCACCCGGTGAAGGCGCCAGGCCCCGAATTCCTGCGGCAGGTAGCCGATCTTCTCTCGCACGCGCCGGCGTTCGAGCATCACGTTCGCGCCGCAGACCTTGACGACACCGGAACTAGGAGCCAGCAGGGTACAGATGATGCGCATCAAGGTGCTCTTTCCCGCACCGTTGGGGCCAAGAAGCCCGAAGAGGCCGGTACCGATCTCGAGATCGACGCCATCGAGTGCCACCGTCCCGCCGCGATACACCTTGCGCACGCCCTGAACTTCGATGGACGCCTGCCCTGCAAAACTCTCCGCCACCCCTCACCTCCGTTCCACGGGGCCCGCCCCGCGTTGGCCTCTGCGATCTCGGGCCTTCGTCTGCCCGAAGCCGGTGTTACCACGGCACTTTATACGACACTTGGCGCGATTGTTTCCCAACTTTTTCCCGTGGTGGAGCCAGCGGTGCCCAAGCGACCACCAGTGGCAAAGAACTTGCGCAAGAATCACCTCCCATTCTCCGCTTCCCTCTCCCGGCCCTGCGTCCCGGGCCGAATGGCGCAGTCCTCGACCTCGCTCTGCTGAGCCCCCGTTATCGCCCAGTGGCCCCCGCCAAGCCTGACTCGAGTCTGGGCGCGAACATCGGAGATTCGCGTGCGGACCCTAACCCGGAATATGCACGAGCCCTTCGTTCGAAACAGCGTATTTGCACACTGGCCGG
>JANTFM010000384.1 GCA_024763475.1 Acidobacteriota bacterium
GCCGCCACCAGATCGCCACGATCACGAGCAGCGCAACACGACGTCGAAACGCCCTGGCCTCCTACCGATCAAGAGGCAGTCTCTTGAGACGGCGCCGCCACCAGATCGCCACGATCACGAGCAGCGCAGGGAACACCAGCACCTGGGACCAACCCGCAATCAACAACACCTTGTGCAGCAAGGAACCATGCTCGTCGGCGCTCTCCGGAAGCTGGCCTGTAACGACGGCGACATGGTGCAGGACGTCGACCGCCAGGGACGTCTCCGGAATCTCCTGGTGGCAGGAAACACAGACGCCCTTCCGGCCGAGAATCGTCCTCTGCCGCGGATCCAGCGGACGGGAGCCGCTGAAATGGTGCCCCACGGTCTGGGTCTGCCGTCCCTCGCTGTCAAGAACCGCCGACCAGTCCCTCGTGAGCCCTTCAATGGCATCGATCTGTGTCTGCGTTCTCGACGGCATCACCTGGCCCTCGGCAGAGGCGAGGTCGATGACGAGGTCTTCGTCCCAGGGACGGTTGATGTGGCCGCCGAGGATGCCATAACCCGCCGCCTTCTCCGAGAGGTGGCAGGACTCACAAGTGCGGGCCCGCTCGCCGGTGGTGTGTGGAGTCGTCGGGCTCATGTCACTGGTGATCTGTCCCTCCGGGCCCGCGCCCTCGGTCCCGGCGGGCGTGCGGAAGATCTTGTCGCTGAGAAGGCTCTCGCCGTTGGGCCCGATCACGGTGTAGGAGACCTGGCACCCGGGCGCGATAGGGGTCACGCGCCCCTCCCCGTTGACTCCAAGGGCAGGTTCTTCCCAGCGCAGGTAGGAGCGCTGCTCGGTGACCTTGCCGGGGATCAGGAAGGAGTCAGGGTCTTCCCTCGCCTCTGCCGCCCGACCGGGGAGTTGGTGAGCCGCTCCCCGTGCGATCCAGTCGGCAGCCTTCGCGGACACCGAGTAGTCGATCTTGACGTGGCAGCCATAGCACTGGGGCACCCAATCGGCGTGACAGGAGTAGCACTCCATCGCGTCGATGTGCCTGCCGATCGAGGCCATCGCGACCCGTCCCTCCGTAGGAAGCGCCCCCTCGCGCACTTTCTTCTCGAGAGGCTCCACTTCGAGGTCCATGCCGCCGGCGGTGTGAACAATCACCACATCTCCGCGGCGCACGACGTTGCCCAGCGGATTGCCCCGCGCGGAGAGCAGGTAGCCGTCCTCCACCGGGTAGTGGGTTCCCTTCTCCTGCCATGGGGGTAGCTCGCGCGCTACACCCCGCGCCGCGGACTCGACGGGGACGCCAAACTCGTCGCCGTAGCCGATGGGCAGGTCCCAGGGAGCATGCTGGGGCGTTCCGTGGCAGTCGGAGCACTCGATCTCCACCTGGCCGAGATTCGCTCCCGCCAGCGCGCCGTCGCCATGGACGTCGATGCTCGTGTGGCAGTCCTGGCAGAGCATCCCCCTGCGGTAGTGGATGTCCTCCGTCAGCGCGATGTAGTGCTTGGTGTGCAGCCCCGGCTGCCCCTCGCCATCCTCACCCCAAGGCGAGTGGTAAGCCGACTCCATCAGCCCCTGGTAGGAGACACCGATCCGCTTGCCCCTGTCATGGCAGGTGGTGCAGGTCTCCACCGGGATGCCGCTATAGACCTGGTTGTGGACCTTCACCTTCACCTTGCGGCCGGACTGGATGCGGTGAACCAGGAGGTGACCGCGTTTGTCCCTGGGAATCGCTGGGTCCCTTCCCTCGTAGAAGCCCTCGTTGGAGTACGGGACGTGGCAGGCGCTGCATCCCATCCCGCGATAGTCCCCGCGGGTCTGCCGGCCGCGCACGCCCAAATGGCAGCGCTGGCACTCGCTGCGGAGATAGGTAAAGGCGGCCTGACGCGGATCCTCGCCCACCCGCTTCGTATCGGCCGGCGCCGCAGGCGGCTCGCTCATCTTCTCCGGGAAAGCCTGGGGCTCGCGCTCGGCGAGCTTGCGGAGCCACGCCTTGTAGGCGTCGCTGCCCAGCCGCTCCTGCTCCGGAAGATTGGCCACGTCGTAGTTGGCCCAAGTGTGCTCGTAGCCGGCCAACGCGCCCGCACTCCAGGCCACGCCTTGGATCTTCCCCGCCTCGGTCATCATCAAACCCTGCCACTGGACCCTAACCTGTTCCTCGTGGCAGCGGCCGCAGGTGTGCTCGTTGATCCAGGGGCTGCCCGGATCGGGGTAGAAGCCAGGGCCGCGATGGGCCTCCTCCTTGCGTGCTGCTCCCTGAACCCCTCCATGGCAGACGGTGCAACCCGCCGGATCCCCATCCTCGCGTCCTCTCTCGAGGATCGCCTTCATCATCTCCGAATTGGGTTCTCGGATCGACTCGATGCCCTGATGACACGCCAGGCAACCGCCGGTATCGCTCGCGCTGACCGGCACCGCCGGCATGACGCAGCACAGGAGCATGGCGGTTGTGATAGTCCCCCAACACCGACAAACACGAGATACCTTCACCTCTCCACAAACTCCTTGGCGCACCACCCGGGCCACCTCCTCGCTACGGCAGCGAGGCTACTCCCGCCTTCAAAGCGGTGTCAATCAACCCGCTGCCATAGCTTCTGCTCCTCCGGAGCGCAGTTCGTTGGCCGTATCCCGGGCAGGGTCGAGATCATGCGATCTTTCGCCAAACGAGTTGGTGTAGGCTTGGCAGGCCCAACGAGTGATCCATGGACCTTCGTAGCGAGTCCATCCGGGTACCGTCGAAGAGCTCAGGGGTTGTCCGGGTCAAGGCACGAGAGTTTCTGAGTACGCTGAGGCCCCACGGGAGGAGTCTGGCATGAGCGATCTGACACATGGGTATCAGGGCCAGGGGACGGGAAATACAGTCGTCCTCGATGCGATCCTGGCACGATCCGCCATCACCTGGAAAGCTCCCGCACGGACCCTCCCGCAGGAACTGTTCACGAAGAACTTCATGCCCTATGCGAAGGCACACTGGGCCTACGACGCTTCCACCTGCAACTGTGAGGACCTCGCGAGAGCCTTCTCGGCAACCTGGAATTACGTGACTCATAAGCGAAGTTCGTGGGGACCCAAGGAGGTCTTGCCCAAAGCAAGCGTCGAGAAATGCTTTGGCAGAACCTACAGCGTGGGAATGATCACCAACGCGATCGGAGTGTTTTCCGGGCCAGCCCATGGGAACCTGAGAAACCCCACGACCGGGGCGCTGGATGGCCGCTGCCTTTTTCCCGTCCACTACCTCTGCAAGATCGAGACCCGCTACTTCGATCCGACCTTCGACCGGCAAACCTGGTCCCGGGATGATTGCGTCGAGCGGAAAGTGATCAAGTTGAATCTCAAGCTCTGGTTGTCTGAAGACGGAGCATTTCTCTATGAGCGCAACGAGCTTCCGGCACCGGGATTCGCAGACTCCTGGAACGAACACAGTGCTGCCGACTGGATTTCCCATGCCGATTGGAAGGACCTCACCGCTCGATCAGGTCACTGGCGGTCTCCTGATCTCAACAAGGTGGACAGCACTCTGGAGGCCTACGAGAAGTCCAAGACCCCAGAACGGCTCGCCGCCCTGAAGGCCGCCTTCGGGAAGTGGTACATTCGGAAGCAAGGTGAAGTCACCCATCGAAACAAGGCCAGCTGCATCACCCGGCTCGCCCTCAACCTGGGGCTAGCCAAGACATTACTGAAGCAGCGCTGATCCTTGGATGCACCCGCGGGCGGCCCGAGAC
>JANTFM010000385.1 GCA_024763475.1 Acidobacteriota bacterium
AGCGCCAGCGAGATCAACGAGACGACGCAGAAGACCAGGAGCTGCATGCTCAAAGAAGAGAGCACGCCGAGCCAGACCAGCAGTGCGGTGATGATTGCGCCCAGGCCGAAGAAGACGAGAATCACCCCCGGAATGGCGAGCTCCGCCATGAAGAGGACGATCCCACCGAGCAGCCAGATCAGGGCGATCATGTTCTGGGTCAGGTTCCAGTCACTCATTTCCTGTGCCTCCTTGGCGGGAGTCTACATCCTCTCTTCGGGCTTCCTCAGGGAGAAGTGTGTTTCTCATAGTTTGAGGAGCCGTGCGACAAAGAGAGCTACGCACAAGGATGGCAGGTGTTGCCATGGACGATGAGGCAGGCCGTGGTCCGGCTGGGGATACACGGACCACGGCCTGTTATTGAGCACGAGGTCTGCTGGGATTGGCACAAAATAAGCGAGGCCAACATGCTCGTTGCTACCTGAGACAGGAAACGCTCTCTCGAGTCACATCCGAGAGGTTTGCTTTGGCGGAGAATTCGGGATAACAAGTAATAGGATGGTTGTTTGTCGTGCGCTGCCGGGAGGGTTTGATGCGGATTCGCTCCACGGCATGTGTTCGTGAACATCGCTGTTTTTTCAATTACTTGGGTGCCTAGATGAGTCAATCGATCGAAGCAGGAATCTCCTTCGAACAGTTCAAAGAGCAGCTTCCGGACCTGGATCCGCAGGAGACGCGGGAGTGGATGGAATCTCTTGACGAGGTCTGCGATCGGGCCGGGCAGCAAAGGAGTCAATACCTGCTCTACAAGCTGCTCAAGCGCGCCCGCATGCTCGACCTGGGGCTGCCGCCGACGACCCAGACGCGCTACATCAACACCATCAGCCCGGAGCAGGAGCCGGAGTTTCCGGGCGACGAGCAGATGGAGCGGCGGATCCGCCGACTGATCCGCTGGAACGCCGCCGTGATGGTGAGCCGTGCGAATCGCCGCTTCCCGGGACTCGGCGGACACCTGTCCTCCTACGCGTCTTCCGCGAGTCTCTACGAGATCGGTTTCCATCACTTCTTCCGTGGGAAGGACGAGACGGGTCGAGGCGATCACATCTTCTTCCAGGGACACGCGGCGCCGGGGATCTACGCCCGTGCCTTCCTCGAAGGGAGGATCAGCGAGTCGCAGCTCGAGCACTTCCGCCGCGAGGTGGGCGGACGGGGCCTGCCCAGCTACCCGCACCCGCGGCTGATGCGAGGGTTCTGGGAGTATCCGACCGTCTCGATGGGACTCGGTCCGCTCAACGCGGTCTACCACGCCCGCTTCAATCGCTACCTGGCGGCGCGGGGACTGTGCGACACCTCGGCACAGCGGGTCTGGGCCTTCCTCGGAGATGGCGAGACCGATGAGCCCGAGGCCTTGGGAGCGCTGACTCTCGCGGCACGGGAGGGACTCGACAACCTGACCTTCGTCGTGAACTGCAACCTGCAGCGCCTCGATGGCCCGGTGCGCGGCAACGGCAAGATCATCCAGGAACTCGAGGCCGTCTTTCGGGGCGCCGGCTGGAGGGTCATCAAGGTGCTCTGGGGCAGGGAGTGGGATGAGATTCTCGCCAACGACCGCCAGGGGCTCCTCGTGCAGAAGATGATGGAGACGCTCGACGGGGACTGGCAGCGTTGTACCGTGGAGACGGGTGCCTACCTGCGCGAGAACTTCTTCGGGCCGGAGCCAGAGCTGCTCGCCCTTGTTGAACATCTCCGCGATGATCAGCTCGTGCGCCTGCGGCGGGGCGGGCACGACTATCGCAAGCTCTATGCGGCCTACAAGCTGGCGACCGAGACCTCGGGGCAACCGACCGTGATCCTGGCACACACCGTCAAGGGCTGGACCCTGGGCGAGGGTGCCGAGGGCCGCAACATCACCCATCAGATCAAGAAGCTGGACCTCGCCGAGATGCGCGCGTTTCGCGATCGCCTGGAGTTGCCGATCGAGGACAGCGCGCTCGAGGATCCCCCCTTCTATCATCCCGGCAAGGACAGCCCGGAACTGCAGTACATGCTCGAGCGGCGGCGTGTGCTCGGCGGCGTGATGCCGACCCGCTCTCCCGTGGCGGTCTCGCTGAAGCCGAAGGATGGGACGCTCTTCGAGGAGTTTCATGCGGGAAGCGGCGAGACGCAGGAGGCCTCCACGACGATGGTCTTTGCGCGCCTGCTGCGGAGGCTGATGAAGGACGAGGATCTCGGCCGGCATGTCGTGCCGATCGTCCCCGATGAGGCTCGCACCTTCGGGATGGACCCGCTGTTCAGCGAGTTCAAGATCTACTCGCCGCTCGGCCAGCTCTACACGCCGGTCGATGCGGAGTTCCTCGTGAGCTACAAGGAGGGAAAGCAGGGACAGGTGCTCGAAGAGGGCATCACGGAGGCCGGCGCGATGGCGTCGATGACGGCGGCCGGCACGAGCCACGCCGCCCACGGTGTGGGGATGGTTCCTTTCTTCATTCTCTATTCGATGTTCGGTTTTCAGCGCATCGCGGACATGCTCTGGGCGTTTGCGGACTCCCGCGGGCGCGGCTTCCTGCTCGGAGCGACCGCCGGGCGTACGACCCTCAACGGGGAGGGTCTGCAGCACCAGGACGGTCACTCGCAGATCTTCGCCGCGACGAATCCCGCGTGTGTGGCCTACGATCCGGCGTACGCCTACGAACTGGCGCTGATCATCGAGGACGGCCTGCGCCGGATGTACAGCGAGAACGAGGACATCTACTACTACATCACGCTCTACAACGAGAACTACCTCCATCCGGCGATGCCGAACGAGAGTGTTCGGGAGGGTGTCCTCAAAGGTCTCTATCTCGTCGAGACGGCGGAGCCCTCGGAGCGGCCGCGCGTGCAGCTCTTCGGCTCGGGGACGATCCTGCGCGAGGTCCTGCGGGCCCGTGTGCTGCTCGCCGAGCGTTTCGGTGTGGACGCCGAGGTCTGGTCGGCGACGAGCTACGGCGAGCTGCGGCGGGAGGCGCTGTCGGTCGAGCGCTGGAACCGTTTGCATCCGGCGGAGCCTGCGCGAGCGTCCTACATTGAGCGCTGTCTCGCCCAAGTCGAGGGGCCGGTCGTCGCCGCGAGCGATTTCATCAGCAACTACCCGGACCTTGTGTCGCGATGGGTGCGGGGCCGGATGAGCATTCTCGGCTGCGATGGCTTCGGCCGATCCGACACGCGAGACGCGCTGCGTCGCTTCTTCGAGATTGATGCCGAGCATATCGCCGCGGCGGCGCTCTTCGCGTTGGCGAGGGAAGGGACGATCGCTGCGGAGACGGCGCAAGCAGGACTGGAAGCCCTCGGCCTCGATCCCGAGGGCCCGGATCCCGCGTTGGTCTAGAGTGACCTTGATTCCGAGGGGCTGTGGATCTCGTGTCGATCTGAGGAGCCTCGATCCCGAGAGCCCGGAGACTCCGAGCCCGCATCGTCTTGGCGGCCTGGTCCCGTCGCGCGCACGGCGAAGAGCAAACAGGACGTTCCGGCGCAGGGTACTAGCCCCAATGCAATTGAGTTAAGGCTCGAATGCGTAGGGATAAGGCTCGAATGCGTAGGGATAAGGCTCGAATGCGTAGGGACCAGCCTGTAGGGACCAGCCCGAGCGGAGCGAGGCCGGTCCGGTCGCGCGAAGCGCGGCTGCCGAAGGCAGGGGTGCAAACGCAGCAAACACAGGGCGCTTCGCGCGTCGTGCT
>JANTFM010000386.1 GCA_024763475.1 Acidobacteriota bacterium
TTCGATGCCGGGTCCCCTGTCGGCAATCTGCAGGACGGCTCGACCGTCTGCTTGGCCGAGAGTCATCGCGACCGAAGCCCCGTCGGGGCTCGCCTGGACGGCGTTTCGAATGAGATTGATCACGGCGCGGCGAATCGCTTCGTCGTTCACTCTCGCCGCAGCCGATCCACTGGGTGCTTCCAGCGTGATCTTGCGGTCCTGGGCTTCCACCTCGAGCAGCCGACGGGTTTCTTCCACCAACGGGGCGAGATCCACACACTCGCGTTGGCTCGAGACCGGCTGGGCCAGTTCGAGGAACTGGCGGAGCGTGTTCTCGAGGCGCCGGACCTCGCTGCGGATTCGTCCCGCAAAGTCCCGGCACTCGCCGCCATCCTCGTGCTTGCGCTCGATCCTCTGGGCGGCGATGCCGATGGCGTTGAGGGGAGAGCGCACCTCGTGAGCAAGCCCGGCGGTCAACGCGCCCGCCGCTGCAAGGCGCTCGGAGCGCCGCCGTGCTGCCTCGGCTTGTGTGATGCGTCGGGTGGCTTCCATGCGCTCGATCGATCGGGCGCGGTTCACGAAGGCAAAGGCCGCCGCGACGAGCGAGAACACGGCGAGGACGATATAAACCAGCAAGGTCCGGCGCATGGCGGATGCAGACGCGCGCTCGAGCGCCCTGCCATCCAGTCCGACCCGCAGCTGGGCCCGCTCGCCGGCATAGGCATCGAGGGCGACGGGCACCTCGAAGACCGGACGTCCGCGCAACTCACGCAGCGCCGCATCTCCGGGGAGCGCCGGAGGCATCTCCCCGCCGTCCCAGGTTGCGTATGCGGGCGAAGCATCGATCGCGCCGGTCGTGAATTCGAGGTAGAGCACGCCCCCCGTACCGGCGAGCTTCTCCAGTAGATTCGAGACGCCGAGGCGTTGCACGAGGGCCTGGGAGGATTCTGCGTGGATGCGCACGAGAACGGCTCCTCCTCCTTCCATGGCGACGGCGACGGTGATGTGCTCGACACCTTCTTCGACACTCGAGCCGAGGATGGCTTCGTCGCTTTCTGCGCGACACACATCGTGAATCGCCTCGCGAACTGCCGGGGACGGCAGCACGCCGGCAAGACTCTGCACCTGGCAACCCCGGGTCAGGATGGCCAAGGTGTCGAGTCCGTTCTCGAGGGCGATGCGCTCAAGCGCTGTTGAGTCAGGGCGTGCTCGTGAGGGAAGATCTGCGAGGATGCGTGCATTGCTCAGGGCTTTCGAGGTGATCTGCTCATCGACTTCGCGCATGGCGCTCTCGGCGGCCAAGAGTCCGGGGCCAAGGGCGCGCGCGAGAAGAATGGCCTCGGCAGCCAGGGCGCTCGAAACCTCCTCCCGCTCACGCTTTGCCTCGTAGGTCGCCCACGCCGCGAGCAGGACGCCTACGGCGACCAGTCCGGCGACGAATAGGGCAGGATGAACGTTTCGCATCGCGTCCATCCTACCCTCTTCTCTCAAGGACTGCGGGACGTGACCTGCCCACGAGGACTAGCCCGGATTGTGCATGAAGCTTCGAGTCGAAACGGCGTCGATGTACGCTGGCGTGCCCGCAGGTCGGCTCAAACAGCCGAGCTGTACCTGTAGGGTACTCCGCAGGCTGTTTGAGCCGAGTCCGGGTGCGAGGGCCCGAAAGGGCCCGGCCAGTGTGCAGATACGCTGTTTCGGCCGAAGGGCTCATGCATATTCCGGGTTAGATCAGCGCCCGCCGTGATGACCGCTGGTTCCGCCATGTGTCGAGCCATGGCCACCGTGTGTCGAGCCACTACCGCCGTGCATGGAGCCACCGCCACCGTGCATCGAGCCACTGCCGGAGCCCGCGCCGGGTCCCGTACAGTCTCCCGTTCCCGGCTCGTGAACCCGATCACGGGCTCGCTCCTGGGTCCCCATGCCGGCCCCGCTGCCGTCCTGCAGGCGGGCGCGCGTCTGCAGCAACTCACCGGATGCGTCGCGCACCTTCAGGGTCTGTCCCGTCCGCCGGACCTTCATGGTCTGGACCTTCAGTGCGCCTTCACTCGTGGTGCCGGACATGACTCGTGCGCGCACCTGGTCGCCAGCCATGGCTTGGGAGCCGAGGGTGCCGCCTTCTCCGAGGCAGAGGCGGACCTGGGTGCCTTCACGGGTGCGGATCATCAAGTGATCCATCGTGGCACCCGCCTGCGTTCTTACATGCTGCTGGACCTCGATGACTTCTCCTTCGACCGTTGTCGCGTCCTGCGCCAGGGTGAGACCCGGTAGCACGAGCGCGGCGAGCAAGCCCACCCGTGCCATCTGCCATCCGATGCTCTGTTTCATGATGCGTCTCCTGTCTGAGTCCGCTCCGAGCCGGAACGGGTTCGGAATTGCAGCCCTTGTTCGCCGACTCTCTGCATTGAACGTGCCAACAGGTCTCAGCCCTTGGTGAGCGCCAGGAAGGCCTGCTATCCAATGGATCCGCCGTGGAGCGAAGAGTGTTGCACCTCGCCGACTCGGAGACTTCATGCTGCAACGCGCCATGTATCAAACAAATACGGCACTCAATGGGACCATTTCATCGCCAGAAATGGCGTGCAACATTCTTCGCTCCACGGGGCAATGGATCTGGCGGATGGACCCCGTCGAGCGATTCGTCGCCCTCGACGAAAACGTCGGATCAGCGGGAGTGCTGCGGCAAGGTCGGTCGAGTTGTCTTCCTGAGCGGGGGACGAAACACCCATAAACGGCGCAATCTCCAGGTCGCAGGTCTTGGCACGCAACCTGCTTATCGGGGGGTGAATGCCGGCGATGTCCGTCGGCCCAGAGGAGACGTTGAAAATGAAGCTCACGAAGCCCATCGCCGTTCTCGCGCTCGTCGCGTTGCTTGTATCCCCTCTCGCACTCGCCCGGGGGAACCGTGGAGACCGAGCGTCCGGAGGTCGTGGGCAGGGTTCAGGTGCCGCCTGCCTCGACCAGGTCTTGCAGGACCTGCCCTTCCAGGAGCTCGATGATCAGGAGATCGCGGATCTCACCTTCAGTCGCGAGGAGGAAAAGCTGGCCCGGGACGTCTATCTCGCTCTCGACGATATGTGGGGCCTCAGGGTCTTCCGCAACATCGCCGCGGCGGAACAGAAGCACATGGACACCATTCTCACTCTTCTCGACAAGTACTCCCTGGTCGATCCTGTCGCTACGACGCCGCGCGGTGTCTTCGGAAACGAGGACCTACAAGCGCTCTACTACGATCTCGTGGCCCAGGGTGAGGAGTCGTTGATCGCCGCCCTGACGGTTGGAGCCACCATCGAGGATCTGGATATCCAGGACCTGCTCGACATGATGGAGCGGACCGACAACGAAGACCTGATGACGGCCTACCAGAACCTGGTCAAGGGATCCCGCAACCACATGCGTGCCTTCGGTGGCCTGCTTCAGGACAACGGCGTGACCTATACCCCGCAGTACATCACCCAACTTCTCTTTGATGAGATCATGAGTTCGCCCAAGGAGCGCGGCATGGTCGACGCCGATGGAAACCCGATGAGTTGCCCGAGCGGTGGTGGGTCCGGTGGCCAAGGTGGCCCCGGTGGCCCCGGTGGACGAGGTGGTCGCCGCTGATAGATGCCCCTCTTCCTTCCCTTGGACTCTGTGGACCCCGGTGCCGTCTCGTCGGGGTCCACAGTCCGTTTGTTCTCCTGTCTCCTCT